>DATJTM010000135.1:0-3118 GCA_035503395.1 Luteitalea sp. | reverse complement strand
GCGCCCTTGAAGGTCGCCGGGTCGATCAGCGGCTTCTGGCCTTCGAGCAGCTGCTGCTCCGAATAGAAGAGGTCGTAGAACGAGTAGGCGCGGTAGGTCGGCGTGCGCCCGTCCGCCAGCGTGGCAGGACCGCGATAACGGATCAACGACCGGCGTCCGTAGGCGACAGGCCCTGGCTGCGCGTCGAACTGCGGCACCTCGACGACAGGCGCCGGCAGGCGCGTGGTGCCGAGCACGAGGGCGTCGCCTTCGAGGCGCACGGAGGTACTGGGCAATCCGAGGGCGATCTGGGCGGCCGCGATGCCGAACGAGGGCAGATACAGGCCCTCTCGCCGGATGAACGGGATGACGCGGCGGACCGGCCCGTCGTCGTCCTCCAGCATGATGTTGTGCCCGAGTGCGCGCGCCGCCTCGCCCAGGCCCGGGAACGGCCCCGACATCGCCGGCCGCAGGTCGACGGACGCGTCGAGCGGATACGCGCCCTGCGGCGCCGTCTTCAGGCGTCGGTCGACGTCGTCGGCTCCGGTGGCGCCTTCGAAGACCCCCTCGGCCAGGTGAATCACGTTGCCCGCGGCCTTCGTCGAGGCCACCAGCGCCTCGTCGGATTCCGCGCCCGTCCAGGTGACGCCCCCGGCATCGAAGCCGGTGCGCCGATCACGATCGGTGAGGCTGACGTCGTAGGCGACCGCCCTGGCCGGGCCGCGCGCCAGGTAATCGATGACCGACGCATGCACGAGGCGGGGCCACGGCCAGCGCCCGACCACAGGCTCGAGCCGGCGCAGGCTGATCTCGTCGATCTCGACGACGACGATGGACGGATGCGCGTGAGACGGATCGGCCGTCAGGCGCATGGCGAGGTCGTAGACCTTCGCTTCCGCGACACGAAACAGCGGAACCTGTCCAAGGAGCAGACCGGCGAGGCCGGCGAGCAGTCCGAAGACGCCGGCACGGAGCAGGCGCGAGCGCATCCCGCCGATGGTCGCACGGGTCGTGATACGGTGAGCGCTCCCCGACCACGCAGGTCCTCTCCGAGGAACGCCCATGTCCAGGACGCCGGTTCGACGTCTGGCCAGGTCGATGCGACCGGCCGTCTTTGCTGCGCTTGCCGCGGGCCTCATTGCCGGCGCGGGCATGTCCGGCTCCGGGCAGCAGCCGATCGGCGTGTTCGCCGATCACGCCGACATCGGCGAGCCCCGGCATGCCGGCAGCTTCGCCTACGACGCTGCGACGCAGTCCTACGCCATGTCGGCGTCAGGCGCCAACATGTGGGCGAATCGTGACGAGTTCCACTACGCGTGGAAGACCCTCACCGGCGATTTCATCGTTCAGGCTCGCGTCGAGTTCCACGGCACGGGCGTCGACGCGCACCGCAAGGCCGGTTGGGTGGTCCGGGCGAACCGCGATGCCGACGGCCCTTACGTCGACGGCGTGGTCCACGGCGACGGCCTGACATCGCTGCAGTACCGCCGGAGCAAAGGCGCGCAGACCGAGCAGACCGAACTCGCGATCAAGGGGCCGACGTTCATCCAGGTCGAACGCAAGGGACAGACCTACACGTTCTCGGCGGCGAGGCCGGGCGAGCGGCTGACGCACGTGTCGATCGCCGATCTCGCGCTCGGCGACGAGGTCATGGTCGGCCTCGCCCTCTGCTCACACAACGCCGACGTCATCGAGCGCGCCACCTTCCGCGACGTGCGCATCATCCGGCCCGTGGCCGAAGGCTTCAGGCCGTACCGCGATTACATCGGTAGCGTGCTGGAGGTGCTCGACGTGGAGACGGGACACCGGCAGGAAGTGGCGCGTCCCGCGCAGCCGGTCGAGGCCCCGAACTGGACCACCGACGGCAAGGCGCTGATCGTCAATCGCAGCGGCCGCGCCGAGGGATGGGGCGTGCTCGAGCGCTTCGATCTCGACACCCGCCGCTTCACGACCATCGACACCGGCGCCGTGGTGCGCAACAACAACGACCACGTACTGTCGTTCGACGGCACGATGCTCGGGCTGAGCGATGGCAGCCCGGCCTCCGGTGGCCGCTCGACGGTCTGGACGGTGCCGGTTGCTGGCGGAACGCCGAAACGGATCACCACGCTGTCGCCGTCGTATCTGCACGGCTGGTCGCCGGACGCCAAGAGCCTGGTCTTCACCGGCGGCCGCGACAACGAGTTCGACATCTACGTCATCCCGTCGGACGGCAGCGGACCCGAGCGCAACCTCACCAGGTCACCGGGCCTGGACGACGGCCCCGAGTATTCGCCGGACGGTCGCTCCATCTACTTCAACTCGGTGCGAAGCGGGACGATGCAGGTCTGGCGCATGGGCGTCGACGGCAGCAATCCCGAGCAGATCACCGACGACGAGTACAACAACTGGTTCCCGCATCTGTCGCCCGACGGCAAGTGGATCGCGATGGTGAGCTTCATGAAGGACGTGCCACCCGCCGAGCACCCCTACTACAAGCACGTCTACCTGCGACTGATGCCGACGCCCGGAGCGAGGCCCGACAAGGCCGCCTCGAAGACCGCGAGGGTCCTGGCGTACGTGTACGGCGGTCAGGGCACGATGAACGTGCCGTCGTGGTCGCCGGACGGGCGACGCCTGGCGTTCGTCAGCAATACGGGATCCTGGTAGAACGGCTGGCAGTCGCCAGAGATGCGGGGTCCGCGAGTGCTGCGCGCCGGGTTGGTAGCGGTACGGGGATTCGAACCCCGGTCCCGTGGCTGAGAACCACGTGTCCTAACCCCTAGACGATACCGCCGCCCAGGCACACAGACTTCCGAGCTTACGATTCCGCGGTCGACCTGTCAACGAGCGCCCGCCTATCGACCTTGCCCGAGGAGGTCCGCGGCAGCTCGCCAACCACCTCGAACCGGGTCGGAATCTTGTACCCGGACAGCCGCTCGCGCAGCGCGCTTCGCAGACTTTCGGTGTCGACGTCGGCACGGCCGCGCCCCGGGACGACGTAGGCGATGCCCACTTCGCCGAGCGTCGGGTGCGGAGTCGACACGACGGCGGCGTCGGCTACCGCGGCACTCTCGAGCAGTGCAAGTTCCACTTCGGCCGGGCTCACCGTGAATCCGCTCGTCACGAAGACGTGCTTGGTGCGGCCCGTGATGAGCAA
>DATJTM010000134.1:0-5761 GCA_035503395.1 Luteitalea sp. | reverse complement strand
CCGCGCGGCTTGGCCAGATCCGTGGGGTCATCGTCGGCGCGCAGCACCAGTGTCTGCGTCGGCCCGTGCTCGAGCAGTTCGGTGATGTCGACGGTCCATGGCACGTAGCCGCCGGTGTGCCGGCCGGCCGGTCGCCCGTTGATCCAGACGACACCAACGTAGTCGACGGCGCCGAAATGGAGCAGCAGGCGTTCGCCGGGATGAAGATCGGGCGTCTCGAACGTGCGCCGGTACCAGCAGACGGGATGGAAGCCCGTGTCGCCGATGCCGCTGAGCGGAGCCTCCGGGCTGAACGGCACGCGGATCCGACGGTCCCACTGCACGCTGGACGGCCATGCCCGGCGAACATCGCCGAAGGCGAAGTCCCAGGTACCGTTCAGCGAGATCCAGCTGTCGCGTTCGAGTTGCGGACGAGGGTAGCCGCGGTCCGGATCGGGTGCATGCCGCATGACGCCAGTGGCATCGTGCAACCAGCGTTCCCAGTCGCGCCTTGGGGCCGCCCGCCCCGCGGTGACTACTTCGACAGCACGGGCGTGCCCACCTTCGGCCAGCCGTCGGCACCCCAGGTGAGCGTGCGGATCTGCAGGATGCGCTGTGCGTCGAGGTGCTGCACGTCGTAGGTGTGATGCAGCAGGTACTGCCTGCCGCCATCTTCGAGCACGCCGTTGTGGCCGGGGCCGCGCCAGCGCTCGTCACCCTGCAGCACGATGGTGCCGCCGCCCTCGAGCATCGCCTTGCCCGCCGCATCGACGTACGGGCCGGTGGCGTTGCGGCTGCGACCGACGGCCACCTTGTACGTGCTCTTGGCGCCGTCGCAGCAGCCGTCCCACGAGACGAACAGGTAGTAGTAGCCGCCGTGGAAGAGGACGAAGGGCGCTTCGATGGCGTGCGACTTCGTGTCGGGACGTCCGGCAACGGCCTGGATTGGAGCGCCCGCCTTCGGCTTGCCGGTCGCCTTGTCGACTTCGACCACCTTCAGCCCGGTCCAGTGCGATCCCCAGAACAGGAGCCAGCGCCCCTGCTCGTCGACGAGCAGCGCCGGGTCGATCGCATTGAAGTCGGTCTTCCCGGCCGACGACTCGATCACCTTGCCGCGGTCCTCCCACTTGTAGTCCGGGTTGCTGGCGTCGAGCGTGCGGTTGACGGCGAGCCCGATCACCGAGTGCTGACTGCCGAACGTCGAGACGCTGTAATACAGATAGAACAGCCCGTCGTGGAAGCTGAGATCGGGCGCCCAGATGCCTTCGGTGCCGGGTACGTCCCGCTTCGCCCACTCGGGCACGGCATCCTGGAAGACGCGGCCGGCCGATTCCCAGTGCACGAGATCGGTGCTCTTGAGCAACTGGATACCCTTGCCGGTCGCCGCGACGTAGAACACCGTCTGCCCGGTCGGGGTCTTCACCGCGACACCCGTTGGGTCGGGCGCGCCCGTCAACAGGCCCTGGCGAGCCTGGGCGGCGACGGTCAGTGGAAGGGCGATGGCCGCCAGCAGCGGCAGGACGGTACGGAGCAGCTTTCTCATGGTCGAACGCTCGCGCCTCGATGCGTGAATGCGACCGATGCTACTGCACGTCGCGCGTCGATGTCGTCGCGTCGACCACCGTCGCCATCGCCCGTTCACGTTCGACCAGCACGCGCCGCAGGATCTTGCCGGACGGCGACTTCGGGATCGCATCGATGAACGCCACGTGCCTGATGCGCTTGTACGGCGCCACGCGTGGCTCCACGAACGCCTTGACGTCGTCTGCGGTGACGGGTCCGCGCGCAACGACCCACGCCTTCGGGACTTCACCGGAGTCCTCGTCGGCGACCGGGATCACCGCCACGTCGGCGATGGCCGGATGCTCGAGGAGCAGCGCCTCGAGTTCCGCCGGCGCGACCTGATAGCCCTTCACCTTGATCAGTTCCTTGAGGCGGTCGACGATGGTCAGGTAGCCGTCGGCGCCGATACAGCCGATGTCACCCGTGCGGAGCCAGCCGTCGCCGTCGAGCGTGGCGGCCGTCGCGTCCGGATTGTCCCAGTAGCCGGCCATCACCTGCGGGCCGCGAATCAGGACTTCGCCAGGCTCGTCGCAGCCGAGGAGCCGGCCGGTCTGCGTGCAGACGATGCGGCACTCGGTGCCGGGAACCAGCTCGCCAGCCTTGCCGGGACGCTCCTCGCCCGGCGGCGTGTAGCAGGCGGCGGGGCTCGTTTCGGTCAGACCGTAGCCCTGTCGCGTGACGACGCCGAGCCGGGCGCCCAGCGCCGCCGTGAGTTCGGCCCCCAGTGGAGCCGCGCCCGAGAACAGCCAGCGCACGCCGCTCAAATCGTAACGATAGACCGACGGGTGTTTGGCCAGGGCGACCGCGATCGGCGGCACGATGTGCGCGAGGGGAATGGGCCAGTCCTGCAGGACCTGCAGGAACTGCTCGAGGTCGAACCGTGGCAGCGTCACGACGGTGGCACGCCGCAGCAGCCCGAGGTTCATGATCACCGTCATGCCGTAGATGTGGAAGAACGGGAGCACGCCGATCAGCGCCGGCAGTGTCGACGCTTCCATCGCATCCACTTGTCGAAGGTTGGCGACCAGGTTGCGATGCGTGAGCATCACGCCCTTGGCGAGTCCGGTCGCCCCCGACGAATACGGCAGCACCGCGAGGTCGACGCCGGGGTCGATGTCGACGACCGGCGGGTTGCCGTCGCGCATGATGGCCGCCATCGATGGCAGTCCGTCCGCCTCGTCGATCGTGACGATGTCGATGTCGAGGCCGCTCGCCGCGACCGCCTCACGCGCCCGCGCCGCCAGGGCGCCGGTCGTGAAGAGCAGCACGGCGCCGGCATCGCGCAACTGGAACGCCGCCTCGTGACTCGTGTACGCAGGGTTGATGGTCGTGAGGATGGCGCCGCTGCTGACGACGGCGTGGAAGACCACCGCGTATTCAGGCAGATTGGGCGCCCAGATGGCCGCGACCTGACCCTTGCGCAGGCGGCCGCTCAGTCCGGCCGCCAGCTGGCGAACCTGCGTCCGCACGTCGGCGAACGTGAGACCCCGGCCGGTGCTGGCCTCGACGAACGCGAGCCGATCGTCGTGGTCGCGCGACTCGCCGAGGACGAACGTGGTCAGCGGGACCGACGGCACGTCGGTATCCGGATACCGGCTGCGAAACATCATCTGGGAATCGCCCAAATGATGAGATTGCGCCGTACGGGTGTCAAGCGGCCTCGGCACGCCGACGCCACGCACGCACCAGCGCCGATTCCGACTATCCTTGCCGCCGTGGTCGACATGCGTCCGCTGTACCCGTGCTGACACCGCACGGCACCCTCACCCCGCCCGACGCCGGCCGTCCCCCAGTCGTTCGCGCCCGTTGGTTCGCCGGCCTCGTCGTGCTCGCGCTCGTCGCGACGCTGCCGGCTCGCGCCTGGGCGCAGGACGACGCACGGCCCGACCTGCCGACGCCCGATCAACTGAACGTCAAGGTCGTTCCCGGCGGCGACACCATCCAGCTCGATGGCGTGCTCGACGAAGAGGTCTGGACGCGAGCCGAGCCGGCGACGCGCTTCTGGCAGTACGCGCCACTCGATCGGGTGGCCGCCACCGAGCAGACCGAGGTGCGCGTCGTGCAGGACGAGCGCGCCCTGTACTTCGGCGTCATCTGTCACGACGCCAATCCCGAGGACATCATCACGCTCGACATGCGGCGCGACGCACCGCTGTCCAACGACGACTACATCGGGATCTACCTCGACACGTACCACGACCATCGCAACTTCTATTACTTCTCGACCAACTCGGTGGGCACGCGCCGCGACGGCATCGTCACCGACGCCCGCTTCTACAACACGGCGTGGAACGGCATCTGGCAGGTGAAGACGCAGGTCACGCCGACCGGCTGGACGGCGGAGTTCCGCATTCCGTTCTCGACGCTGCGCTTCGGCGGCAGCCAGCCGATGACGTGGGGATTGCAGCTCAGTCGCGCCATCCGTCGCAAGCAGGAGTCCGACTACTGGGCGCCGATTCCGCGTTGGCTCGGCGGCCGTGCCTCGTGGCGGGCCGAACGGTTCGGGCAGTTGACCGGCATCCGCACCGACGCCACCTACGCCAAGTGGGAAGCCGAGCCTTACATGTTGGCGGGCGGCCGTCGTGCGTTCCGGCCCGCGTCGTCGGACCCGCGCTTCAACGCCGGCGGTGACCTCGTCTACGACTTCACGCCGAACCTGCGAGGCGTGGTGTCGCTGCGCACCGACTTCGCGCAGGTGGAGGCCGACCAGGAAGTCATCAACTTCACGCGCTTCCCGCTGTTCTTCCCGGAGCGCCGGGACTTCTTCCTCGAGGACGCGGGCCTGTTCAGCGTCGGCCTCGAGCAGGAGATGATGCTGTTCTACAGCCGCCGGATCGGCTTGACCGACGGGAGGGAAGTGCCCATCCTCGCGGCCGGCAAGTTCTCGGGGCGGGCCGGACCCTACTCGATCGGCGTGATGAACGTGCAGACCGAGAGCGCCGACCTGGCGATCCCGGGGGGGCCGCGCCGCTACGAGCCCTCGGCCAATCACAGCGTCATCCGGGTCAAGCGCAACCTGTTCAGCAACAGCAGCGTCGGCGCGATCCTGACCAACACGCAGACGACCGGTGGCGACTTCAGCCGGCTGGCCGGCGTCGACGGCAACTTCTGGTTCAGCCCGGCGCTCAAGGGCGAACTGCTGCTGGCCCACACCTTCACGCCAGCCGGGGTCGAAAGCGATGGCCTCGGAATCGGCCGGCTCCTGTTCTCGAAGCAGAACATCGTCGCCGACGTGCGTTACTACGCGGTCGGCCCGGACTTCGTGCCCGAGATGGGCTTCGTCACGCAGAACGATCTGCGTCGCTCGTCGGGAGACGCCGGCTACACGCAGTGGATCAACCGCAAGGGCGTGCGCAACATCGTCTATTCAGGGACATTCGCGCACGATACGCACTACGATGGCTCGTTCTTCGGGCAGCGCGGCACCGTCAAGTCCGAGGTCACGCTGGAGTCCAACGACAAGGTGGCGTTCTCGTACGGCCCGGCCCGCGAGCGCATCGTGGTGCCGTTTGCGGTCGGTCCGATCTCGATCCAGCCAGGCGACTACAGCAACCGCACGCGCGAGGTCAGCTTCGCCAGCAATCCGAGCCGGCGCCTGTCCGGCCTGGTCAACTTCAGCACGATGGACTACTGGAGCGGCGATCGCCAGCAGCTGCTGCTCTCCGGCAATGTGCATCCGACCGCGAACCTGTCGGTCGACCTGATTTATACGCACAACACCGTCGAGCACCCGAGGGGCGCGTTCGACACCACGACGATCAGCAACCGCGTCCTGTACGCGTTCACCACCGACTTCTTCGTCAAGTCGTACGTGCAGTGGAACGACCTGGATCAGCGGCTGTCGACCAACTTCCTGGTGGGCTGGGAGTACCGGCCGGGCAGCGAGATCTACCTGGTGTACGACGAGGTGCGCGATCACTTCGAATCGCCACGGTTGTCACCGCGCGGTCGCATGCTGCTGGCGAAATGGACGTACAAGTTCCGTTTCTGAGCGCCGCGTGACGGCGCCGGGGGACCGTCGTGCGCATGAGAACCGTCGTCCACGCCCTTGTCGTCGCGACCACCGTGGCTTGTCTTGGTGGGGTCGTGCCCGCGCAGGTCACGCAGAAGCCATCCACGCACCGGCAACTGCTCATCGTGGTCGACGGACTGCGCCCCGACCTGGTGACGGGCGACGTGATGCCGCGGCTGACCGCGCTCGGCAAGCGCGGCGCGGTCT
>DATJTM010000133.1:0-11945 GCA_035503395.1 Luteitalea sp. | reverse complement strand
CCTTGACTGGCCAGCCACTTCATACTCGCCCCTACCCGCCAGATCCAGTACGTCGCCCTACGCCAAGCCGATGCCGCGACCTCTCCACAGGCGATGTCCTGTATCCCGCTGGGGGGCACGTCCCCGACCTGCCCCTCGAACGACGCCGGCCGACTAGGCCGGCGACGTCCCTCACCGTAGTCGTTCGCGCATGCGTTCGCCGGCAGGCCCCCAGCGCAGGGTGCCGTAGAACTGCGACGCCCTTTCGGCCGAGCCGTATTCGTAGGTGTCGGGATCGTCGCCGTCGACGGAGCCGCCGACGACCTGGTGCGCCAGTTCGTGCACCACTGCGCGACCGACCCCACGTCCGATGGCGGTGACCAGTGCGTCACGCGACGTGCCGGGTGGCGCGTACCGGAGCGCGTGGACGGTCAGCGGCTGCAGCCCGACCAGGCCTCGGCCACCGAGCGGGCCCATCGCCACCGACGCGCCGACGGCGCCCGTCATCCGCGTGCGGGCCGGCACGCGAGCGACGACATGCACCGTCCAGAACGCGCGCGCATCGTCGGTGATGTCGATCCGCAGGCCGGCGAACGCGTCGTCGACCTCGCCCCGCACGCGCGCCGCGATCACCCCACATTCGTCGACGGTCAGTTGTCCGCCCGCCTGCGCCGCCATGCCGGGCCACAGGTCACAGGCGTCCGCGTGGAAGACGAGCCCCACGCGGGTCCGCGCCGAGGCGGCGTGGCGCTCGAGCCCGATCCACAGACAAGCCGTCGCGACCAGGGCCAGGAGCGCGGCACGCCAGGGCCAGACGGGACGCACGAGCGGTCGCGACAGCGTTGACAGCACAGGTGGCTCGCGAGAAACGCCGTCACGATACGCCTCCGGCGACGCTGTTGCACAGGTCTCGTCAGCAGTCGGCACCGTCGCTGCGGGCCGCGTTGGGACCCGCCTTCGCCTCTCGGCGACGGCGCGCCACGCAACGGGCCCTACCTGGACGATGCGGCCCCCGCTACCCGTCACCCGCTACCCGTCACCCGCTACCCGCTACCCGGTACCCGGTACCCGAGCTAGGGTCGAACCCCGGCGAGCAGCGCGAGCTCGCGCCACTTCCAGTGGCAATCGACGTCGGCGAATCCGATCTCGCGCAGCCACCGCAACTGCGTTTCGACGTCGAGCAGCTTGTTCGACGGGTCGTCGTCCTCCGGCTTCACGCCGATGGCGTCGAGGAACCACTCGTGCAGGGCCGGCGTGGGCGACGCCACATGTTCGAGGTTCAGGAACACACCGCCGGGCAACAGCCGGTCGTGAATCTCGGCGAACAATACCCGCTTGCGCTCGTGCGTGACGTGGTGAATCGCGAAGCTCGAGACGATCGCGTCGAACTGTCCGAGGTCGGGCAGCGGCAGCGACAGATCGTGTGCGTGGACACTGACGCGTGCATCGTTGCCGAAGCGGGTGCCGAGCTGCGTGAGCATCTCGTTGGAGAAGTCGACGGCGACGCCGGTCGCGGCGGGCAGGTGCTCGAGGACGCGTGCCAGCAGTCGGCCGTCGCCGCTCCCGAGGTCGAGTACGCGAGTCGTGGCGGCCGGGACACATTCGAGCAGTGCGGACTGTCCTTCCTGCCGTCGCGGAATCAGGTCGGCGCGTTCCAGGTACGCGCGGGCGTGGGCATCGTCGGCCCAGAGGTTCACGTCGTTCACCAGGACAGACTACTGGATCGGGAAACGGGGACCGGGAACCGGGTACGGGGTACCGGGTACGGGGTACGGGGTACGAGGTACGAGGTACGGGGTTCAAGCACACCGCGTGCAGGTAGGGCCCGTTGCGTGGCGCGCCGCGGCCGAGAGGCGAAGGTGGTCCCAACGCGGCCCATACGGCGCACGCTCCGGTCCGTTCGTTTTCCAAGGGCTGGTGGCGAAGCGCTCTTTGCCAGTCGGGCGGACTGGGACAGCCGGCCCTACCTACTGGACTCACTACCAGACGAGGCTGGCGAAGACCGACGCGTAGAACAGCACGAAGCGGATCACCCACGGGCGCCAGGCGAGGACGTCGCCGGCGGCGATGCGTGGGCCGGCGACGAAGATGCAGAAGGGGAGCATCGACAGGAAGATCGGCAGGACCAGTATCGGCGACAGGGTGAGTGGCGCGCTGCCGTTGGCGACATCGAGGCCGGCAAAGATGGTCTGCTGCCGGAAGATGGCGTCGCCGAGCAGGGCCAGCGGTATGGCGGCGGTGCGCCGGACGATCCCGGGAACGTACGGTCCTGGCCATGGTGGCTGGGCGCCGTCCGGGATGGTGGGCAGGCCGAACACCAGCTTCTGGATGCCGGTGGCGATCAGGGCATAGATCGACAGCAACGGCAGTGAGAACGTCAGCATCGGCCAGCGTCGTGCCAGGGCCACGTCGCGATCGGTGTCTTCCGGTCCGCGGGTCAGAAGGATGAAGAAGAAGAGTGCGACCACCAGCCAGCCAAGCAGCGGCAGCGCGCGAAGCCAGGCGATCCAGCCGCCCTCGCCGAATTGCATCGCCATCGTGCGTGCGAGGTCGCCCGGTTCGCCGAACCAGCGTCGCACGAGGGTCTCGCTGAGCAGCACCCAGGCCGCCAGCAGGATGTCTTCGATCTCCACTACGTGACGCACCGGCCGTGGCGCGTTGCGACGGTATTCGCGGTAGGCGGATGCCGCCTCCGCGCCACGATTGGCGGGCGTCGCCCTGGTGCCCCTGGCCGCCATGGTGCGCATTATGGCCGAGCCGGTGAGCGGCACCCGCGATCTGCGCGGACCAAGTGTCGAAGGCGTCGCCGTTCAGCTCGACGCGCTAAGATGCGCGCATGCTGAAAACCGCCGCCCTCTCCGGTCTCGCCGTGCTCTTCGCGGCGTCGCTGTCGTCCGCCCAACCGTCCTCGCCCGGCAAGCCGGGACCGGCGACCGCGCCCGAGGCCGAAGCCGTCAAGAGCGCCGAACTGGCGCGCTTCAAGGCGATGACGTCCAACGACCTGAAGGCGCTCAACGCATCGCTCGGCGACGATCTGATTTACACGCACTCCAACGCGCTGGTCGACAGCAAGGCGTCGTACGTCGAGAGCATCTCGAGCGGCCGCCTGAAGTACACCACCATCGAGCCACGCGACCTCCAGGTGCGGGTATACGGCCACAGCGCGATCATCACCGGCGCCGCGTCGATCACCTCGACGTCGAACGGCACCACGTCGACCAACAACCTGCGGTTCACGGACGTGTGGGTGTTGCGCGACGGGCGCTGGCAGATGGTCGGCTGGCAGAGCACGCGGATTCCGGCGCAGTAGAGCCGGCGAACCATCAATTACGAACGACGAACGACGAAGCACGGCGTTCGCACCACGTCTCCTCGCGTCGAGCTGAAGCTCGACGCCTACGGTCTGATCAAGGAACCTCACGATGCAACTGGGATTTGTCACGGCCATCCTGCCCGAGTTCGATCTGGAGCAGGTGCTGGCCTTCGCGGCGGCCGAGCGGTTCGCCTGCATCGAGGCGATGTGCTGGCCGGTGGGCAAGGCCGAGCGCAAGTACGCCGGCGTCACGCACGTCGACGTCACCGATCTGACGCGCACCCGCGCCGAGGACATCCTGGCGCAGTGCGCCAAGCATGGCGTGTCGCTGTCGGCATTGGGGTACTACCCGAACCTGCTCGATCCGAACGCGGAGGTCGCCGATGTCGCGCGGGCGCAGCTCGAACGCGTGATCGTCGCTGCGCCGCTGCTCGCGCTGAACACGGTGAACACGTTCGTCGGCCGTGACTGGACGCGCAGTGTCGACGACAACTGGCCGCGTTTCCTCGAGGTGTGGCGCCCGCTGCTGAAACTGGCCGCCGATCACGGTGTGCGCATCGGCATCGAGAACTGCCCGATGTCGTTCACGAAGGACGAGTGGCCCGGCGGCAAGAACCTGTTCACGACGCCGGTCATCTGGCGGCGCGCGTTCCAGGATCTCGGCGTCGACAATCTCGGGCTCAACTACGACCCGTCACACTTCGCGCTGCAGCACATGGATCCGACCAGTCCGCTGAAGGAGTTCCAGGACCGGCTGTTCCACGTCCATGCCAAGGACATCCGCATCCGCCGCGACCGCATTGACGATGTCGGCATCTTCGCGCACCCGCTGGAGTGGCATCAGCCGCGCATCCCGGGCTACGGCGAGATCGACTGGGCCCGCTTCATGGGCGCGCTGATGGAGACGACCTATCGTGGGCCAGTCTGCATCGAGGTCGAGGACGGCACCTTCGGCAACACGCTCGAGGGCCGGCAGCAGGCGCTGCGCGTCGCCCGCAACGTGCTCGAGCCGTATTTGGGATAAGACTCAGGGGCGGCTCTGGCGGGCCGACTTCGCAGAACCGGCGCCTCAGAGAGGCGCCCCCACCCGCTGGAACGTCGTCTCATAACAGAACCCGGTACCCCGTACCCGGCACCCGGCGCCCGTACCTCGCTACGCGATCGCCGTCCTGAACTCGTCGAGGAACTTCCGCACCTTCAGCTTCGCGTCGCCGGGGCCGAGCGTTTCGATCGGCACGTAGCCGCGGTAGCGGCACTCGCGCAGGATGCGGGCGACCTGCCGCAGGTCGACGCGTTCTTCCTTGTCGCGGCGATACACGAGTTCCTTGACCTGCCACGTGTACGCGTACGGCGCCAGCTGCGCAATCTCCGCGTACGGATCGGCGGTCGTCCGCAGGCTGCCGATGTCGACGTTCAGGCCGAACCACGTCGACGGGATGCGCTTGCGGATCTCGAGGTAGTCGCCGGCGACCTTGAGCGCATCGTTGTGGTTCTGCAGGACGATCATCACGCCGCCGGCTTCACCGGCCGTCACGCAGCGCGTGATGCCGTCGACGATCCAGTCCATCACCGCGGCCTTCGGATGGCCCTCGGGCATCACCCGGCCGTCGAACACGCGCAGCACCGGCGCCCCGAGCTTGGCGGCGACGTCCACCCACCGCCCGACCAGCGCCACGTCGGCGTCGCGCTTCGCGGCATCAGGGATCGCGAAGTCGTTGCGGACGCCGGTTCCGCTGATGCCGAGACCAAGCGAGAAGGCGAGGTGCTTGATCGTGCGGATCCGCGCGTCGGTCGGCACGGCAGGGTAGCCGGTGAAGTAGTAGCCGGTGGGGTCGACGGCGTCGAAGCCGATCTCGGCGCAGTACTCCAGCACCTGCTCGAGCGTCATCTCACCGCGGGTGAGCGGCGCGTTGAACGAGTACAGGTTGCAGCTGGTCTTGACCCGCGACGGCAGCCCGGGCACGACCGACGCGACGGCCGGCGCAACCGGCCCGGCCAGCGCCGCGGCCGCGAGCGTGCCCCCGGTCGTGAGGAAGTGTCGTCGGCTTCGGTCGCGGCGTGATGCGATGGGCGAGGGCATATGTGATGTGTCTTCGGTTCGCTCCGACAAGTCGGAGCGCTACGACCTGGACTCGGTACCCCGTACCCGGTACCCCGTACCCGGCACCCGGCACCCGGCACCCGGCACCCGGTCTCCGGTTCCCGTGCGCCTTTCCTCTTTCCGGCCGCGAGTATAGTGTGCGCCAGCGATGCGCGTACCTGCCGCCCTCTCCGCCCTGCTCCTCCTCGTCGCCCCGGCCCTGGGCCTTGCCCAGTCCAAGCCGGAGTGGACACCGCTCTTCAACGGCAAGGACCTCGCCGGCTGGACCAACATCAACACCGGTCCGG
Organism: Luteitalea sp.; assembly: GCA_035503395.1. GTDB lineage: Bacteria > Acidobacteriota > Vicinamibacteria > Vicinamibacterales > Vicinamibacteraceae > Luteitalea. The sequence goes on along the minus strand of DATJTM010000133.1, from coordinate 6,265 downwards.
ACACCTGGCGCTGGCGCGACGGCATGGTGCAGACGACCGGCAAGCCGCTCGGCGTGATGTGCAGCGACCGCATGTACGAGAACTTCGTCCTGCACGTCGAGTGGATGCACCTCGAGCCCGGCGGCAACTCCGGCGTGTTCATCTGGAGCAACGCTGCGCCGTCCGAGGACGATCGCCTGCCCGACGGCGTCGAGGTGCAGATGCTCGAACTCGACTGGCCTAACTTGAACCTGCGCAACGGCCAGCGTCCAAGCGACGACTACGTGCACGGGCAGCTGTTCGGTGTCGATGGCGTGAAGATCACGCCGGACTACCCGACCGGCCCGCGCAGCAGCTCGGTGGAGAAGCGCGCCCTTGGGCGTGGCAACTGGAACACCTACGACGTCGTCGCCGTCGGCGGCGTCGTGAAGCTCTCGGTCAACGGCAAGTTCGTGAATGGGCTCAGTCAGTCGAGCCGCCGCAAGGGCTACCTGTGCATGGAAGCCGAAGGCGCCGCGATCAATTTCCGCAACCTGCAGATCATGGAGTTGCCGGGTGGCGTGATCACGCCGGACATGATCGCCCCGGAGCGGGCGAAGCGATGACGCGGCGCGACGTGGTCCTGTCGCTGGCCGGCATCGCCATCGCGCCGGTGGGGGGCGCGGCCACTGCCGCGATCCGCCAGGCCGCTGCACCCGCGACGCAGGTGGCCCCAGCCGCCGACCGCTGGGCGAAGGAGATTGCCGCCTTCGAGCAGGACGATGCGAAGACGCCGTTTGCGGCTGGCGGCATCGTCTTCGTCGGGAGTTCGAGCATCCGGCTATGGGATCTGGCGGCCGCCTTCCCGGGCCGTCGTCTCCTCAACCGCGGCTTCGGCGGCACGCAGATCATCGATTCGGTCCAGCACGTCGACCGGTTGGTGCTGCGTCACAAGCCTGCGACGGTCGTCTTCTACGCCGGCGACAACGACCTGGCCAGCAAGCGGACGCCGCAGCAGGTCGACGAGGACTTCCGCGCCTTCGTCGGCAAGGTGCACGCGGCGCTGCCGAAGACCCGCATCGCCTTCGTCGGCATCAAGCCGAGCCTGGCCCGATGGGCGCTGATCGAGCAGGTGCGCGACGCCAATCGCCGCGTCCGCGCGTTCTGCGACGCCGACGATCGGCTGGGCTTCATCGACGTCGACGGCCCGATGCTCGGCTGGGACGGTAAGCCGCGCGCCGATCTGTTCGTCAAGGACGGCCTCCATCTGTCAGCGAAGGGTTACGCGCTGTGGAACGTCCTGACCGCGCCCTACCTCGACTGACACGTAGCCTGTAGCCTGTAGCCTGTAGGCCATAGGCTGCAGGCTGTCTTCCAATGCCTGACTCCCATCGCCCCTATCGCGTGGCCGTGCTCGGCCTCGGTCACTGGTACTCCGCATACGGCCTGGCCCGCGCGCTGCCGGAATATCCGCGCGCCGAGCTGGTCGTCGTCGCCGACACCGAGGCGTCGCGGCGCCAGACGTACGCCGACACCTTCCGCATCGAGGCCAGCGACGACTACGCGGCGACGATTGCGCGCGACGACATCGACATCGTCCAGATTGCCGCGCCCGTGTGCGACATCCCGGCGCTCACCGTCGCCGCTGCCAGGGCAGGCAAGCACATCGTGATGGGCAAGCCGATGGCGATGACGCTCGACGAGGCCGACGCGATGGTGGCGGCAGTCGAGGACGCGGGCGTCGTGTGCGTGCCGTTCCAGGGCATCATGCGCCTCCGGCACCGGCACCTGAAGGCGAGGGTCGAGGCAGGCGAGATCGGTGATCTCGCCGTCATCCACCAGACCGCCCGGTGGTCGATCGCCGAAGACGCCTACATGTCCGGCAAGCCGGGCTGGTTCGTCGATCCGACGCAGGTGCCCGGCGGCGCCTTCATCGACGAGGGCATCTACTGGCTCGACTTCTTCCGGTGGCTCACCGGCGCCGAGGCCGTCGACGTCGACGCGCGCATGCGCAACATCGTGCACACCGATCTCGACGTCGAGGACTGGGGATTCGCGCTCTACACCTTCGACAACGGCGTGACCGCGACGATCGAGGCGGCCTGGACGATCAACGCGCCGCGCACGACCGGACCCTCGCCGAAGAACAACAGCGTCGTCCGTCTCGAGCTGGTCGGCACGCGCGGCGAACTGCACGAGCAGGCGTTCCGGTCGCCCGGCAGCGCCGTGCTCGCGGCCGGCGCGCCCGAGTGGGTGTTCGAACGACGCGGCGACGAGTCGTTCGGCCCGCCGTCGCCCTTCCCGCTGAACCACCTGATCGAGTGCCTCGACACCGGGGCGTCGCCGATCGCGACCATCCGCGATGCGCGCGCCTCCTTCGTCATGGCGCTCGGCGCCTACCAGTCCAATCGTGAGGGTCGGCCGGTCCGGCTCTCCTGACACAGTCAGAAGTTCGAAGTTCGAAGTTCGAAGTCAAAAGTCACAAGGTGTGTTGGGACGACTCGCTACGGCTGAGGTTCAGTTTGCCCAGCCGCAACGTTTAGGTGTGTAGCTCCACCGAAAACCTGCGGGGCCGTCCGTCTCTCCGACCAGAGGTCAGAGACTCCGTGAGCGCACCAGTGCCGTGTCCGCCGGAAGCCCCGACATCGGGGTCGATCACCCATTCGTTCGGGCAGCTCGTGCTGCGCGCCAGGGAGGGTGACGCCGCGGCGCTGCACGCACTGTTCGAGCGCCACGTGGGGCCGCTCCAGCGGTGGGCGCGTGGCCGCTTGCCACGGTGGGCGCGGACGATGGCCGACACCGCCGATCTGGTCCAGGAAGCGCTGGTGCAGACGCTCCGGCGACTCGATGACTTCGAACCGCAAGGCCACAGCGCGCTGCAGGCGTACCTCCGTCGCTCCGTCGACAACCGCATCAACGACGAGTTCCGCCGCATCGCCCGTCGCGGCCTCGCCGGCGCGCTCGACGACGGGCAGCCCGACGCCCGTCCGTCGCCGCTGGACGAGGCGGTCGCGCAGCAGACCGAAGCGCGCTATCGCGCCGCGCTGAAGCGCCTCCGCCCCACCGATCGTCGTCTCGTCGTCGCACGGGTCGAACTCGGATATTCGCTCGAGCAGCTGGCGCTGCTGACCAACCGCACGCGCGTCGATACGGCGCGAGTCGCGTTGCGTCGTGCGCTGGAACGCCTGGCGCTGGAGATGACGCGTGTCTGACCTGGCGCCTGCCGTGCCGGCCGGGGCCGTCGCGCGACTGCGACCGCGCAGCCGCACCCTCCGGCGGGTGACCGATGCGCTCGCCATGGGGACGTCGATCGACTGGCTCGCCGCGGAGCATCTCGCCGACACACCGCAGGAGCGACTCGTCACGCGTCAGTTACGTCTCGTGGCCGCCCTGGCCGCGCAGGCCACCGACGCGGCGCCTCGATCGATCGCGCCGACCCGGTTACGGACCTCGCTGTGGCGCATGGCCCGCGACGCCAGGCGAGCGGTCTTCCGGATCGGCCGGCGTTGGCGCGACCACGAGACCGACCTCGCGCGGGTCGCGACGGCGATGAGCCGCGCTCGCACCCCACGCGAGATCGCGTCGACGATGGCGCACGGGTTGCGCGAAACCCTGGGCACACGCATCGTCGCGGTGGTGCATCGCGTCGATGGGGCGTGGCAGCCGCTGATCGGCACGACGGCGCCGGTGCCAGCCGACTCGGGGCTGACGGCGGTGCTCGATTCCAGCGATCTGCCCGTGCGCCTCGGCGCGCGGAGTCCGCTCTTTGCGCTGCTGCCCACCGCCGACCGGCGGTGGCTGACGGCCGCGGGGATCGAGGCTGTCGTGCGGCTCGCCGCCGGCGATGGTCGAACCATCGCCGCGCTGCTGCTGGGACCACCATCCGGTCCACATCGTTACAAGCGTCGCGACCTCGCCTTTGCGGCGGCCGTGGCGGCCACTGCCGCCGTTGGCCTCGACGCGTGCGCACGTACCGGTCGCGAGGTCGGCGTGCAGGCCATCGACGACGAGCTGGCGTTCGAGTGTGCCGTGTGTGGACGCATCACCGCCGAGTCCGGCGTGTGTCGCTGCGGCGCGCCCCGGCAACTGGCCGCGTTGCCGATGCAACTGGCCGGCAAGTTCAGGCTGGAGCGCCGGCTCGGACGCGGCGGCATGGGCGTCGTCTACCTCGCGGTCGATCGGTTCCTGGGACGACTGGTTGCCCTCAAGACGATGCCGTGCCTGGCCCCGCCGGCCGTCGCCGCGCTGCACGCCGAAGCGAGGGCGATGGCGGCCGTCGAGCATCCCTCGATGGCGATCGTCTACGGTCTCGAGATCTGGCGCGACACGCCGGTGCTGGTCACCGAATACCTGCCGGGCGGCACGCTGGCGGGACGTCTGGCACACGGCCCGTTGCCGTTGCGCGAAGCCGTCACGATCGGGATCGCGCTGGCCGCCACGCTGGCCGATCTGCACGCGCGCGGCTGGCTGCATCGCGACATCAAGCCCGCCAACATCGGCATCGCGCGCAGCGGTGCCGTCAAGCTGCTCGACTTCGGGCTGACGCACCTGAATGCGCGTACGGCAGGCACCGTGCGCGACGCGATGGACGTCGAGGACGACAGACGTCAGGAAGAGGCGCACGCGCCGCTGGCCGGCACGCCGCTGTACCTGTCGCCGGAAGCGTTCGCGGGATGTGCGCCGTCCCCGGGCATGGACGTCTGGAGCCTCTCGCTCGTCGTCTTCGAGATGATTGCCGGATGCCCGCCGTGGCGCCCGGCGTCGCTGGACGAGCTGCAGCGGCAGGTGCGGCGCACCGAAGTGATCGACGTCCGACAGTGGGCGCCCGCGACGCCATCGGTCGTGGCTGCGGTCCTGACAGCGGCATTGCATCCCGATGCGTCGGTGAGGCTGTCAGATGCCCGCGCACTGGGCGCCGCACTCGAGGACGCCCTGGAGCGGCTCTGAGATGGACGACATCACCGCGGAGCGGTGGGCGAGCCTCGCGGCCGCGCTCGCCGTCGAGGAAGCGGTGCTGCGCGCGGTGGCCGACGTGGAGTCCGGTGGCTCCGGCTTCCTCGCGACACCGCCGCCGCGCCCCAAGGTGTTGTTCGAAGGGCACTACTTCCACCGCCTCACCGGTGGCCGCTTCGGCTCGTCGCATCCGACCTTGAGTTACCCGCGCTGGACGCGCGCGCACTACGCGCCGACGGGGCCGGGCGAATGGGCCCGCCTCGATGCCGCGATTGCGCTCGATCGATCGGCGGCGCTGCAGTCGGCGAGCTGGGGGGCGTTCCAGATCATGGGCGCCAACTTCGGCGACTGTCGCTGCGATGACGTGGAGGCGTTCGTCGAGATGCAGGCCGGCACCGAGAGTCAGCTGGAATGCTTCACGCGATTCATCGATCGCGACACGTTCCTGCTGCCGCTTCGGGCGCACGACTGGGCGACGTTCGCCTCGCGCTACAACGGCCCTGCCTACGCGAAGAATCAGTACGACGTGAAGCTGGCGAGCGCGTATGCCCGTCACGCGACGCCGGTCGCGGCGCCGAAGGCCGTGGCGCGCCGAGGTCCGATGGCGCCATCGACGTACGTGCGTCCACCGGGACGCCCGCAGATCGCGGCGTGGTCAGCGAGCGTGCAGCGATTGTGGCGGCGGAACCGGCCGACGCCCAGTCCGCCGTAGCCGCGTGGACACCCACTCTCACGTAGACGTCGAGCTTCAGCTCGACGCTCACCAGAGCGGGCCGCTTCGATCTGAAGGTGTTGCGGGTCGGTGCAGGACTAATTGGCGACGCGCGTGAAGGTCACGCCGGCGCCTCCGGGCAGCGTCATCGGGCCGAGTGCGAAGCGGCTGGTGCCGCGGCCGACCGTGACGGCGCGGCCCGAGATGATGCCGAGCCCGGCCCCGAAGATGACGTCGCTGGCGTAGTGACGTCGCTCCTGGAGCCGCGACCCGGCGACGTAGGCGGCGAGCGCATACGCCGGCACGCCGGCCTTCCATCCGAGGTGCCGCTGCAGGACCGTCGCCGTCGCGAAGGTGCCGGAGCTGTGGCCCGACGGGAACGAGAAGTCGTCGCCATCGGGACGCGTCCGGTTGATGCTCAACTTCAGGCCCTGCGTGAACACGGTGTTGAGCAGCTGGGCGCGGACCATGTCGGCGCCGATGAGGCCGACGCGCGGCTGGTGGATGGCCTTGCCGATCGCGTACGTCGCGATCGACCCACCGACCTGCACGAGCGTCCCGCCGAGGATCTGGCCACCGTCGAAGACGTGCTCGAGTGAGCGCGACGTCGAGATCCGTCGGGTGAGGCGCGCGTCGTAGGGA
>DATJTM010000132.1:0-9739 GCA_035503395.1 Luteitalea sp. | reverse complement strand
ACTCCTGCGGCGGTGCGAGAAGGACTCACCAGCCGACACACTCACTTAAGCAAGAGCTGTGCCCCCCAGATCCGGCGTAGTGACAATAATTCGCCGTGGTCGGCTGCCTTATCTCTGAATCCCTGTCAGGATTCGAGACGGAAAAAGATGCCTGCTGGAGCCTTCGAGACCTGAGAGTGCCTTAGCTCGACCACGGATTTCGTCACGGTCGAGTTTTCGCGAAGTTGCTGTGCGGAACAGGCACATGTGTCACGCGAAGCCACATCCCGGTGTGAGGCAAGTCGCATTGACACCAGCGCAAGGTGCCGAGTCGCCGCCTTCGACGCGAACGCCGGCTCGGTGAAGGGATGACGGGTTCGCCGTTCAGCGGGTCCCGCATGTCGCGGCCAAGAGGTGCGTGCTCGGCGCGCGGGCCCTCTCATCTCGACCTCGGAGCCCGACGGCATGGATGCGGCGGTCGGTACACCGAGTGACTAGAGGTGTCGCCTGGTCCGCCTGCGCTCCGTGCGGAGCGATGGCTCGACAGCCTTCGTCTCGACGAGTGATGCTCTGATGGGTGGCTTATCCAGCCTGGGCTCGCTGACTCGGAGCGAAGGCTGGTGCGGAAGGAGGGACTTGAACCCTCACCGAGTTGCCCCGACAGGTTCCTGAGACCTGCGCGTCTGCCAATTCCGCCACTTCCGCATTGGGCGTGTGACCGGGCCGGTCACAGACGACGGAGTATACCGCACCTCGGTGTCGTCACGGAAGTGTTTGCGCGTGGCGTGCGCGATCCCCGGCCACCGCGTTGCGCGTGCGTGGCGCGCCGGCGCGCCGGCGGTGCTGCAGACCGGGTGCTATTCTCGTCGAGATACTTCGTGATTCGGCCCGATCCGACCGGTCTCCGGGCCCAGCAAAGGAACGAGTGTGGCTGTCCGACGAGGCGTCTGGGTCGTAGTCCTCCTGCTCACGTGCGCGGTGCTGTTGTCGGCCGCCCTCGTGGCGTTCTCCTGGGTGGCGTTCCGACGGCCGCCCGGTGTGCCGGACAAGGGTGTCCTGGTCCTGAAGATCGAAGGCGACCTCGACGAGATGTCGGTCAATCCCTTCGACCAGCTCATTCAGGAACCGGTGACGCTCCGCACGGTGACGCAGGCCCTGCAGGCCGCCAAGACCGACCCGCGCATCACGGCCGTGCTGCTGCGGCCCATTCAGGCGCCGGCGCTGTGGGGCAAGGTGCAGGAACTGCGCGAGGCGCTCGTCGACTTCAAGTCGTCGGGCAAGCCGCTGGTCGCGTTCCTCGAATCAGCGGGTGATCGGGAATACGTGCTCGCCTCGGCGGCGTCTCGGGTGGTGCTGGTGCCGCCAGGGCAGCTCAACGTGCGCGGCCTGGCGAGCTACCAGCTGTTCCTGCGCGGCACCTTCGACAAGATTGGCGCGCAGCCCGACCTGCTGCACATCGGCGACTACAAGACCGCGGTCAACACCTTCACCGAGAAGGGCTTCACCCCGGCCCACCGCGAGATGACCGAGTCGCTCAATCACGACGCGTTCGAGCAACTGCTCGGCGTGATCGCGAGCGCGCGCAAGAAGTCGGTCGCCGACGTGCGCACCTTGATCGACCAGGGCCCGATGCTGCCCGACCAGGCGCTCGAGCACGGGCTGGTGGACGATGTGGCGTACTTCGACGAGATCGGCAAGACGAGCGGTCTCGGCGATCGCTTCGAGGAGATTCCGCTCGAACGGTATCGCGACATCGCGCGTGGCGCCCGTCCCTCACCGACCGCGCCAAGGGTCGCCGTCCTCTACGCCGTCGGCACCATCGTCTCGGGCGATGGCGGTAATGGCGCGACCGGTGTCGAAGTCGGCTCCGACAAGCTGACGCAGTACATCCGGCAGATCCGCAACGACGACAGCATCAAGGCCGTGGTGCTCCGCATCGACAGCCCCGGCGGATCGACGGTAGCGTCCGACGTGATCTGGCGCGAGCTGATGCTGCTGCGGGCCCGCAAGCCGCTCGTCGTGTCGATGTCGGATCTGGCGGCCTCGGGTGGCTACTACATCGCCATGCCGGGCCACGTGATCGTCGCGCAGCCCGGCACGCTGACCGGTTCGATCGGCATCTTCTCGGGCAAGTTCGTCACGGGCGGCACCTACAACAAGCTCGGTATGAACATCGAGACGGTCAGCGAGGGCAAGTACGCGGACATGTACTCGGGCACGCGCGTGTTCAACGCCGACGAGCGCGCCAAGGTCGAGGAGCACATGCAGGCCTTCTACGATCAGTTCGTCGAGAAGGTGGCCGAGTCGCGGTCGTCGACGCCGGAGAAGATCGACGCCGTGGCGCAGGGTCGGGTGTGGACCGGTCGCCAGGCGCGCGAGATCGGCCTGGTCGACGAACTCGGCGGGCTGCCGCGCGCCATCGCCATCGCGCAGCAACGGGCGGGCATCGCCAAGGACACAACCGTGCAGCTGGTGACCTATCCGCCGAAGCCAACCGTGTTCGAGGCGCTGTCGACGGCCCTCGGCAGCAGCCAGAGCATGCGTGCGTCGCTGGCCGACGCGCTGCTCAGCCCGCAGGACCGCGCCGCGCTGGCCGCCGTCCGTCGCCCGTTCCAGATGCTTGGGCGCGGCGAGTCGCTGGCGCTGTTGCCGTGGGTGTTCGTGCGGTAAGGGGAAGCCTACGGGCTACAGGCTACGGGCTACCGGCTGCCTACAGCCTACAGCCTGCAGGCTACCTGCCAGCGCAAGTAGCCGTCGGACTTTGTCCGACGGTCAGCGGGTGGGCAGGGAAGTCAGCTGAGCGTCGAGCTGAAGCTCGACGCCTACGGCAGACACAACTCAAACGAACGAAGGGCGCCTCGATTTCGAGGCGCCCTTCGTTCGTTCGCCATTCCCGCACTGCGGCGAGCCGAAGGCGACGCTGCTATGTGGTGAGGCGCTGCAGCACCGTCTGGTCGATGTTGATGCCCATGCCCTGCTTGGCCTTGGTCATGTAACTGGCAAAGAACTGCGCACGCTTTTGCGACGCGAGTTCGCGGCGCAGGCCATCGCGATTCTTGGCCAGCTCGTCGGCCGGCACGTCCGTCCGGTTCACCACGCGCAGGATCACGATGCCGTTCGGCGTGTTGAGTGGTTCGCTGACGCTGCCGACCGGCAGGCTGAAGGCCACCTGATCAACGGCCGGACTCGGGCCGACCTCGGGTATGGCGGCGCCGCGGGCCAGGTTCTCCGCCGTGCGTACCGTCAGGCCGGCGGCCTTCGCAGCAGCGTCGAAGTCGCCTGATCCCTTCAGCGAGGCGACCACCGACTGCGCCTTCGCGCGAGCCATGTCCTGTGCCTTCTTCCGCTTGAGGTCGGTGGAGGCGCGCTCCTTCACCTCGGCGAGGGCCGGCACTCGCGCCGCCTCGCTGCCGGTGACGGTCAGGAACGCCACGCCGGTACCCGTGCGCAACGGTCCGCTGACCTTGCCCTGCTCCAGCGTGAACGCCTGTTCCGACACCTCGGGCGACGCGCCCAGGCCCGGGATCGGCTCGGTCCGCGTGAACAACTGCGACTCCTGCACCTTGAGGCCGCGGGCGTTGGCGGCCTTGTCGAGATCGGCGGGCGTCTTCAGCTCACGCGCAATCGTGGCCGACAGTTCCTGCACGCGCGTCTGCGCGCGCTCGAACTTCTGCTGCTCGGTGATCTGCGCGCGCACGGTCTCCAACGCCTGCACCTCGGCCGCCTTCTTGTCGGTGACCTTGATGATGTGGAAGCCGAACGGCGACTTCACCAGATCGCTCAACTGACCGACCGGCAACGAGAACGCCGCCGCGTCGAACTCGGGCACCATGCGGCCCCGCGCGAAGAAGTCGAGGTCGCCGCCTTTCGCGGCGCTGACCGCATCCTGCGAGTTGGCCTTGGCGAGCGCCGCGAAGTCCGCGCCGCCCTTGAGCTGCGCCAGCAGGCCTTCGGCCTTCGCCCGGACTTCAGCTTCGTTCTTGCCTTCGGTGTTCAGGAGAATGTGGCTCGCACGCACCTGCTCGGCCTGCGTGTACTGGTCGATGTTCGAACGGTAGGCGCGCTGGATGTCCTGCTCGGGCACCGTGATGTTGTTGCGGATGGCCTGCACGTCGAGCAGCAGGTACTTGACCTTGCGGCGCTCGCCGATGCGGTACGTTTCCTTGTGCTGCTCGTACCAGGCGGCAACGTCGGCGTCGGTGACCTGCACCTGATCGAGGAACGACACGGTCGGGAAGGAGGCGAGCGCCAGCGTCACCTTCTCGTTGCGCCGACGATATTCGGCGTCGGCATCGGCGTCCGACACGGTGATCCACTCGGTGAGCGTCGCCCGCATCTTGTCGAGGATGACGCTGTTGCGAATCTCCTCCTCGAACTGCGACGGCGAGATCGGCGGACGCTGCAACCGGAGCAGCTGGCGGTAACGCTGTTCGCCGATGAACTGGCCGTTCTCCTGGAACGCGGAGATGCCCATGATGCGCTCGCGGACTTCGGCGTCGGTGGCCGTGATCCCCAGCCGATCGGCCTCGGCGAGCACCGCCTGCTGGTCGATCATCTGCTGCAGGACCTGTCGATCCAGGCCGAGCTGCCGCAGCATGGCGGGGTTCATGTTGCCGCCGTAGGCGCCGCGGAACTGCGCCATCTGCGCGTTGTAGGCCCGCGTGAACTCGCTGGCCGTGATCGCCCGACCCTGCACGGTCGCGACCGACTCGCCGGCGGGGGCACCGCCAGTGGCGCCATTGGTCGACACGAAGTCGGGGAAGTACAGGGCCACGAATGTCAGCACCACGAGGGCGAGGCTCCACTTGAGCCACCCCTGGTGGCGCCGCATCCGGTCGAGCATGGTCATAAGAGAATCTCCGGGTACCGGGTACCGGCGGCCGGGTACAGGCACGAGGTCGCGCACGACGCTCGCCGCCCGCGACCCCACCGCACACCACCGGTGACGATCTGATCTGGCTCTCGTACCCGGTACCCTGAACCCGGTACCCGGTGAACGAAGCTCCTGATTATACGGCACTGGATGTGCAGGGCTATGATAGCGGGCGCCCGGTGACGATCCGGAGACACCCGCCCGTCGACCTTCCGCTTCCGAGCCCCGATCCCGTGAATCTGGCCCTTGGTCTGCCTCGCCTGCCGCGCACGGCGCGTCGCGCGTTGGCATCGCGCGCTGCGCTGCATGCCTGGTGGGGGGGCGTGCAGCAGGCCAGCTCATCAGAGGCGCTCGCTCGGTTCGTCGTCGCCCAGATGTCGGAATGGCTGCCACTCCAGGCCTGGGCGCTGGTCATTCCGGGCGCCGCCGGGCCCCGGATCCTGCACGGGCCGTCGCCCCGCCGCCGCCTCGGGCAGGCCGTCCTGGCCGCCGCCGCCGTCGCGTTGCGAGGCACGGGGCACTGGAGCAGCGGCTCGCTGCGGATGACGACCCGCACCGGTCCCGACGCTGCCGCTGTCGCGTGGCTCCTCCGCAGCCGACAAGAGATCACGGGCGTGCTCGTCGGCATCGACGACCGTCCGGCGCCGCGCCCGCCTGACGTCGAGGGGGCGGCCGAGGCGCTGTGGGACGACGTGCTGGGGCCGGTGTCGCTGGCGCTGGCCCGCCTGCGCGAGGTGGAGCGGCTGCAGGAACTCGCGGCGATCGACGACCTGACCGGGTTGTTCAACGCACGGCACCTGCACCAGGTGGTGGATCGCGAACTGGCCCGGCTGTCGCGCAGCGGCGAGCCGCTGTCGCTCGTGTTCCTCGACCTCGACACGTTCAAGCGCGTGAACGACCGTCACGGCCACCTGCTGGGCAGCCGAGCGCTCGTCGAAGTGGGATCGCTGCTGCGCGCCTGCACGCGGACGACGGACACCGCGGTGCGCTACGGCGGTGATGAATTCGTGGTGGTGCTGCCCAACACCAGCCGGCGTGATGCGGGCGGCGTCGCCCGCCGCGTCCAGCAGCGGGTGGCGGCAGAAACGTTCCTGACGGGGCATGGCCTGGAGGTGCGGCTGACGGTGTCGGTCGGCGTCGCCACCCTGACCCGTCCGACTTTCACGGCCGCGCAGTTGATCCGTACCGCCGACGAGGCGATGTACTGGGTCAAGCGCCACGGCCGCAACGGCATCAGGGCCGTCCTGCTCGGCAGGGGAGCCCAGAAGGGGAGTTCGTCCGCGTGAGCCTGCGTTCACTGTTCTCGTTGTTCTCGAGTGACCTTGCCATCGACCTCGGCACCGCCAACACCTGCGTCTACGCGCGCGGCAAGGGCATCGTCGTCAACGAGCCGTCGATCGTGGCGATCAACAAGGTGAACGGCCGCATCGAGGCGGTCGGCAAGGAGGCCAAGGACATGCTCGGGCGCACGCCCGGCAACATCGTGGCCATCAAGCCGATGAAGGACGGCGTCATCGCCGACTTCGAAGTCACCGAGAAGATGCTCACGTACTTCATCAAGAAGGCGCACAACCGCAACGTGTGGGTGCGCCCGCGGATCGTCATCGGCGTGCCGAGCGAGATCACGCAGGTGGAGAAGCGGGCGGTGAAGGACAGTGCGTACCGCGCCAAGGCGAGCGAGGTGCACCTGGTGGAGGAGGCGATGGCAGCGGCGATCGGCGCCGGCATGCCGATCACCGAGCCGTCGGGCAACATGATCGTCGACATCGGTGGCGGCACGACCGACATCGCCGTCATCTCGCTGGCCGGCATCGTCTACAGCAAGGCGGTGCGCGTCGCCGGCAACGAGATGGACGAGGCGATCATCCAGTACATCAAGAAGACGTACAACCTGCTGATCGGCGAGCGCACGGCCGAACAGATCAAGATCGAACTCGGCTCCGCCTATCCGCTCGACGAACCGATCGAGATGGAGATCAAGGGACGCCACCTGGTCGAGGGCGTGCCCAAGACCATCACCATCACCGACGACGAGATCCGCGGCGCGCTGGCCGAGACGGTCAACGTGATCGTCGACGCGGTGCGCATCGCGCTCGAGCGCACGCCGCCCGAACTGTCCGCCGACATCGTCGATCGCGGCATCGTGCTCACGGGCGGCGGGTCGCTCCTGAAGAACCTCGACAAGCGCTTGCGTGAGGAGACCGGCCTGCCCGTCGCGATGGCCGAGGACCCGCTGTCGACCGTGGTGCTCGGCGCCGGCCGCATGCTTTCGGACTTCAACCTGCTGCGAAAGATCTCGATCGACTAGCGACTGAGGCGGCGTGCGTCAGCTCTCCCACGTGTAGCTGCCGGACTTCGTCCGGCAGTCAGCGCGCCGAGCGTCGGACACAGTCCGACGCCTACACCTGTGGAAGGGTGATCCGACTTCCTGAACGTGTTACAGAACGACCGCGGTCCCGTTCTCGAGTTCCAGAAGCGCACCGGCTACCTGCTGGTGGCGGCGCTGCTGGGCCACCTGCTGCTCATCTCGTCGCAGGTGAGCTCGCGGCAGGGCCCCAGCAGTGTGCTCGAAACGGCGCTGTTCGGGACGCTGGCCCGCGTCCAGGCGCTCACCTCGTGGGTCACGCAGAGCGCCAGCGGCGTGTGGGGCAACTATGTGGCGCTGCGCGGTCTGCGCACGCAGGCCGAGCAACTCCAGCAGCAACTCGATCGCATGGGCGTCGAGCTCCAGCACGCCAACGCGCAGGCGCGTCGGGCCGAGCAACTCGAGCTGCTCCTGCAACTGAAGCGCACGGAACTGCCCGCCACGATGGCGGCGCGGGTGATGGCGGCCGACCCGGCCGCGGACTTCCGCACGGTGACCATCGACAAGGGCTCGGCCGACGGTGTCCGCCGCGACATGGCGGTGCTGTCGCCGCTCGGCGTCGTCGGACGCGTGATCGACGAGCCGGCCTCGCACGCGGCGAAGGTGCAGCTGATCATCGACCGCAATGCGGGGGCGGGTGCGGTGATCGACCGCAATGGCGCCGGTGGCGTGGTCGTTGGCGGCGAAGGCGATGCCCCGCTGCGCATGGAGTACGTGTCGAACCTGGCGGAGGTCTCGCCCGGCGACCTGGTGATGACCTCGGGGCTCGACGGGATCTACCCGCGCGGCTACGTGATCGGTCGCATCGAGAAGGCAGAGCGGGGGTCGGGACAGTATCGACAGATCCTGATTCGCCCGCGCGTCGACTTCTCGTCGCTGGACACGGTGCTGCTCGTGACCGGGCCACAGCCCGAACGCGCGACACCGCCAGCGGGTGCCAACAGCTCGACCGTCAGCCCGACAACGAACCCCGCGACCACCCCTGGTACGACCGCTGCGAACCCGGTCGCTCCCGCCGCCTCGCGTCCCGCCGGTGCACCGTCGCCCGCACCGGCGGCACCACGGCCGGTCTCACCCGTGCCGCCCGCAACGACAGGCCCCACGCCGTGAGCCGCGTCGCGCTGGCGGCCGCGGCCATCCTCGCGGCGTTGATGCTCCAGACGGTCGTCGGCTACCAGATCTTCGGCCGGCTGATCGGGATCGACCTCGTGCTCGTCGTGGTGGTCGGTACGGCCCTGTTCTACGGCCCGACCGCCGGCATGGTGAGCGGGACGATCGCCGGCCTGTGCCAGGACGCGCTGTCGGGCGGCGTCCTCGGCGTGGCCGGCCTCGCCAAGACGCTCGTCGGTTTCGTGGCCGGCGTCGTCGCCACCCAGTTCATCGTCAGCAGCATCATCCCGCGCGGCGTCGTGTTCTTCGCCATGACGTGGCTGCACGGGATCTGTTTTCTCGGCCTGTACGCGATGATAGAGAGACACGGGATCGGCCGCCCCTGGCGGCAGCTGCTGGTGCAGAGCCTGCTGAACGCCGCAATCGGCGTGGTGGCGACCCGGATGATCGAGCGCGGTCCGGAGTGGTGGCGGCGACGCCAGTACGGCCGACGCGCGGAGGGCCGTCGGCTGGCGCGGTAGCGCGCCGGACGGAGTTCGACCATGCCGTTGACCGAGGAACGCCAGAACCTGTCGCTGCGATTGAGCGTGCTCCAGTGGAGCCTCGCCGCGGTGTTCCTCGCCCTCGCGATCGGGTTCTGGTATTTCCAGGTCGCCCGCCATCAGTCGTTCCTCGAGATGGCGGAGAACAATCACCAGCGCGCGCTGCCGTTGCAGGCGCCGCGTGGCGTGTTGTTCGATCGGCGTGGCCAGGTGCTGGTCGAGAACCGCTTCGCCCTCAACATCTCGATCGTGCGTGAGCAGGCCCGCGACGTGCCGCGCACCGTGCAGGCCGTGGCGGCGTTGACGGGCACGCCCGTCGAGGTGATCGACGAGGCGCTCGAGCGCAACAAGCGGCTCCCGCCCTACCGGCCGACCGTCGTCATCCGCGACGCGACCGAAGCGCAGATCGCGTCGGTGGCGGCGCACCGGCTCGAACTGCCGGGCGTGATCGTCGAGAAGGTGCCGACGCGGCGCTATCCGCCCTCGTCGATGGCGGCCCACCTGATCGGGTATGTCGGGGAGGTCACCGACGCGCAGCTGGCGCGGCCCGAATACAAGGAGATCCAGGGCGGCGCCATCGTCGGCCAGGCCGGCGTCGAGCAGACGTACAACCCGCTGCTGATGGGAGCCGATGGCGCGCGCCACGTGGTGGTCAACAGCCGCGGCCGGGAAATCGACGTGCTGGGTGAGGACGAGCCGGTCGAAGGCCGCCGGCTGCAGCTGACGATCGATGCCGACGTCCAGCGCGCCGCCGAGGAGGCCTTCAAGCATTTCGGCTTCCGCGGATCGGCGATCGCGATGGCGCCGTCGAGCGGGGAGGTGCTGGCGCTCTCGAGCCTGCCGGCGTACGACCCGAACTCGTTTGCGGCC
>DATJTM010000131.1:0-16153 GCA_035503395.1 Luteitalea sp. | reverse complement strand
GCGCCCTTGAGCATCACGCCGCGCGACATCGGCCGGTTCAGCGACATCTGCAGCGAGTTGTAGCGGGTCTTCAGGCGCTCGCCGAAGGAGTTGACGGCGTTGATGCGGCCGAACTGATTGAAATACGGGCGACCCTGATTGCCCGATCCGATCACCTGCGGCGCATTGATGTCGAGGAACGCGTAGCCGCCGTCACCGTAGGCGGCGACGTAGGCCATGTCGAGGCCGATGTTCAGCGGCAGGCGCCGCTCGAAGGCCAGGTTCCACGACTTGATGGTGCCGCGATCGACGTTGCCGATCTCGGGTGTGACGATGGTTGCCGAGTTGGGCAGGGCGACGCGGCCCGACTCGAGGCTCGGCAGGACGACTTGCGGGATGCCCTGGTTCAGCGTGCTCACGTAGCCGAACGGGTCGACGGCCGGGAACGTCGAGGCGATCGTCACCGGGTAGATGTTGTCGCCGCGCATCACGCGGCCCCACGGGATCGGGTTGTAGGTGACGCCGAAGCCGCTGCGCAACACCGTGTTGTCGTCGAAGCGATAGACCGCCCCGACGCGCGGCGCGAAGTTGTCCTTGGCGGCCGACAGTCCTACCGAGTCGGGATTGCCGCCCTTGCCGCCGAGGATCACTTCGAGCGTGTTCAGGTCGAGCCGCTCGAGGCCGCGGTCGGCCCGTTTCATGATCGGGTAGTACTCCCAGCGCAGCCCGAGGTCGAGCGTCAGCTTGGGACTCACCGTCCATCGATCGCGGACGAACAGCGAGTGCTGCCACTCGCGCGCCGTCATCAGTTCGGCCTGGTTGCTGCGTCCGGACGTGCCGACCAGCCCCAGCAGGAACGCCGCGTAGGTGTTGTAGAAGTTGCCGGCCTGCGCGCCGTTGCGCAACGCCGTGGCGTTGGTCGCGAAGTCGAAGTTGCCGCGCGGGTTGCCCGACTCCGGCTGCCAGTGATCGAGATACAGGTAGTTGGCGAGGTAGCCGCCGCGGAACTCGTGCCGACCCGCCACCTTGGTCATGTTGGTCGCCACCGAATACGTCCGCTCGTCACGGAAGATCGGGTTCCAGCCGTCGCGGTTGCCGAGCGCACTGAAGCCGGTGCCGAAGCGCGGATACCCGGCGTAGCGATCGTCGCCGATGCCCTGGTCGTTCGTGCCGGGGATGCCGAGCACGTCGAGGCCGTAGTTGCCGGCCTGGAAGTCGGGGCCGAGCACCTGCTGGTCCTGGCGCGAGAAGCCGAACGTGCTGTCCAGGATCAGCGTCGGTGCGAGCGTCCAGGTCTGACCCGCCGTGAACTGCCACACCTTGGTGAGTCCACCGTCGCCCTGGGCGTTGGGATCCGGCCCGAGGTAGTTGGTGAGGTCGTCGACGGTCGCATCCATGAAGCTGTACTTGCCCCAGATCTGGTGCGACGAGGTGCGATTCCAGTTCACCTTGCCGTCGTAGTTGTAGCGGTCGGTGGTGCGCGTCTCCTCGCGCTGGTAGTTGTTGGTGAGTGCACCGGCGCCGACGCCCGGCGTGTTCTCGAGCGGGAAGAGCTGCAGGATCTTCATGGCGATCGGGCTGATCCGATTGGCCGGGATGACGTTGCCCGGGAAGGGCGTGCGGCCGGTGCCGTCGGCGTTGCCTGTGGCCGGGTCGAAGATCACCTGCTGGCTGCCGTTGGTGTTCACCGCGCCGCTGAAGTCACCATTCCGCAGCACCGCATTGGGCACCGAGTGGAACGTGAACAGGCTCTGCGAGCTCTTGTAGCCTTCGAACGAACCGAAGAAGAACACGTGATTGCGCTTGATCGGCCCGCCGAGCGTGGCGCCGAAGATGTCGCGACGAATCGGCAGCTTGTCCGGTTTGCCCTTCGGATCGTTGCCGAAGAAGTACGGCGTGGCGTTCAGCTTGTCGGAGTTGAAGAACTCGAAGCCCGAGCCCCGGAATTGATTGGTGCCCGACTTGGTCACCACCGTGATCGCCGCGCCGCCCGCCATCCCCTGCTCGGCGTCGAAGTTGTTGGTCGAGATGTTGACCGTGTCGACCGTCTCGGCCGGCGAGACGTACATGTTGTGCGACGGCAGCCAGATGTTGACGTTGGTGGCGCCATCGGTCCGTGTGGCGTTGTTGTTGATCGCCTGGCCGTTGACGTTGACCGCCAGCGACCGGGCCGGCGTATCGGTTTCGGCGTTCTGGAAGCGGGCCGGCGCGGTGCCCGGCACCAGGTTCAGCAGCGCCTGGTAGTTGCGGAACTGGTTGGTCGGCAGCGCCTCGATCTCGCGCGACTTCAGCTCCGTGCTGACGTCGGCCTTGTCGGTCTGCAGCAGCGTGGACGACGACTCCACGGTCACCGTCTCGGTCAGTGCGCCGACTTCGAGCGTGACGTCGACGCGCGCCACCTGCCCGACCGACACCGGCACGTTCTGCCGCTCCATCTCCTTGAAGCCGGTGAGCGTGACCTTGATGTCATAGGGCCCGGCCAGCACGTTGATCAGGCTGTAGTTGCCCTGCTCGTCGGTGGTGGCCTCACGGGTCAGCCCGTTGTCGCGATTGACGATGGCGACGACGGCCCCCGGAATCGAGGCACCCTGCGGGTCCTTCACTTGGCCCACCAGGCTGCCGTACAGCACCTGGGCAGATGCCTCAGGCGTCATCACGCCGGCCGCCAATGCGACCAGCATCGCGGCCAGCCGCAGCATGCGCATTCCCAGGCGCACACCGCGGCCGTGCCGCGAGTCTTGCGGTAATCGAGTCGTGAACACAGGCTTCCCCTTCCCTGTTCAAAACACGTAAGCGTTGCGTTGTTCGTGGATCCGCGCGTGTGGCCTCTGTCCCTCCTGGGTACGAATCGATACGGCCCGTCCTCCGGGCTGCGGCACAGTGCCGCCAGCCGCGGCTGCCGGCACGCCGGCAGGACGCAGGCTGCACACCCTTCACGTCGCGAACGACGCAGAGTGCGCTTCACCTCGGTTGAATGGCTGAGGGATGGTGTAACGGCTGCCGGCAGGTGTCAACCGTTACAGCGCAGGGGCGAGTGGTCCATCCAATTGAACACAGCAACGGCCTTCGTCATTCGGCCGTCGGCCTTCGAACGGCTCTCGTCCTGCGATCGTCCGCCTACGCCACGGCTAACGGCGCGGCACGCTCGTTCAGTGTGCGTTGATGCTGTTCCCGACTCGTAGCCGCCGGACTTTGTCCGGCGGTCAATGTTGGCTGTCGGCCGGATGACATCCGGCCGCTAGACCTGGCGGTGAGGCGCCCTGATTTTCGATCAGTGCGCGATGACGCCGTGGTGCAGGGCCATGTAATACGGCAGCAGGAACGACGTGCCATCGGCGAGTCGGCGACGCTGGCCGGCGTGGTCGAGCACGAACGGGTCGACGTTCCAGTGGAAGACCGTCCGTTCGTCCACCGGCAGCACCTTGCCGTCGGTGCGCCGCACGCCGACCGGCGCTCGCGCATCCGGACGGACGTGCGTCGGCAGCGCGACGATGTCGAGGCGATGCGAGTTCTGCTGCGCGTGCTCGACGAGATCGATCGGGAAGCGCCGCAACGTGTCGAGCGTGTCGTCGCGCCACTGCTCGACGGGTAGCGTGAGCGCCTCCTCGTCGAAGGCGGTGCGATAGGTCAGGCCGTTCAGGCTGACGGCGGCCACCAGATTGAAGAACGGGTTGCGTTCCGGACGTTCGAGCTGCCAGTACGCATGCAGCGATCGCGCCGCGGTCGCGCGCACCACTGGATCGGGCTCGTACTTGAGCAGGTGGTAATAGTTCATGAACGCCATCTCATCGTCGGACTGATTGCCACCGCCGACGCCCAGCGTGTACTTCGGGTAGAGCAGGTTGACGGCGTACCCGTGACGCGCCACCAGGTCGCGCGCGACGGCGTCGTACCGCGCGTCGCGGGTGACGTGATGGGCGATCCGCAGGTACGTCAACATCGAGAGGCTGTTCAGACCGCGCTCGTCACCCCACCGCAACGATCGATTCAGCGCGTCGGGACCGAAGACGGCCCAGCGGGTCGGCGTGCCGTCGTGATCGACCAGCGTGTAGTTGTGCCTGAGCAGGTGATCGGTGATGCGACGGACCACTGCCGCCACCTCGGCCCGCTCGGCATCGTCGCGCGCCACGAGGTCGTGGTAGAGCGCATAGAAGAAGTAGTGGCCGTCGAGTTCGTCGGAACTGGTGTCGGACTTCCAGAACCACTGGTGGTCGGCACTGCGCGGCCACCGTGGTGTCATCACCTTCCAGAACGTGTCGCGCTGCTGCGCGGCGCGATCGCGCGTCGCATTGTCGGTGGTGTTCGGATCGCGGCCCGATGTCGGCAGGATGCTGCGGGCCGGGAAGCCATCGGGCGGCGCGTGAGTGCCGCCGCGTGTGACGTCGACGAGGAAGCGCAACGCCTCGAACGCCCGACGCGCCCGCTGGCGCGCGGCCTCCGATCGCGTCGCCGCCCATGCGAAGCACTCGCCGGCGCCATACATCGACGTCCACAGCCCGTCGTTGTCGCTGTCGCGCGTGGTCACCGACGAGGGATCGCCAGGCCGCGTCAGGTGCGCCTCGATCACGAAGCCGTATGGCGTGCGCCGGTGATGTTGGTCGATGGCCCCTTCGTAAGCGGCGGCCTTGTCGGCCAGCGTGGTCGGTGTGGACGCGATGCCGCCAACGCCCGCCCTGGTGACGAACCAGGCGGTGCCGGCCGGGTCGACGAACACGGATCGGACGTGATCGTCGGGCAACCACCGCGTCCCCTGCCGATACTCGATCGCGTCATCGGCGATACGGATGGCGCCACGCGTGCTGCCCACCCACATGCTGCCGTCGGGTGCGGCGGCCAGCGACGTCAGGCCGAGCACGGGCAGGCCGCGCGCCGGATCGATGAATCGCCAGCCGGCGTCCTCGCGCACACCGACGCCCTGGCTCGACGCGAACCAGAGGCGGCCGCGTGCGTCGTACGCGAGGGCGACGATCGTGCGAGGGTCCCAACCCTCGTCGGCGTTGCGCAGGGCGATGCGTGACCAGCGCCCGTCGCGCCACTCCTGCAATCCCTCGTCGGTCCCGATGGCGGCGGCGCCACTCGGGGCGAGTGCGTACACGTCGGTCAGGACCCCTGGCGGCATGGGGGGCGCGATGGGCAGTCTCGACTCCACGCGCGGGGCGCTGTCGGTGAGAAGGCTCGTCACGGCACGCTGCTGCAGGTACGGCGCGTCGACGACCGGCTGCGCCGTCGCGTCCGGGGCGGCAAACAGGCTGACGAGGAGAATCGACAGGACACCGGATGCTGACCTATGCGGCATGTGCGGCGATGCTACCGCAGCTGCCGAGGTGCATGTGGACGCTACGGCCGTGCAAACGGCGGACACGGTTGCGAGCCCGTCTGCAGGGAGGGCCCGTTGTCCCAACGCGGCGCCGCTGCGTGATACACGGTCTGTCAGAACCGGCGATTCGACCAACCGCCCGACAAGCCGGGCGGCTACGCCTGCTGTACCCGGTGCCGTGCTGCCGTTCCCGGTTTCCTTATCCGGTGTCCGTGTCCCGTGTCCCAGTTGCCGGTTCCCGGTTCCCGTTGGCTCGTGTTAGTCCATCTCAACAGGCACTGCGTTTGCAAAGCGACACGTGTATGGCAGGCCGGACATCGCGCAGGACGAGGAGCGGCTGGCGGCTCGCCGCCGCCGGCGTGTGGTTCGCCACGCTCCTCTGCGGTGTGAGTGCGGTGGTGCTCGTCGGCGCGCAGTCGCCGAAGTGGACCGAAAAGGCGCGGATGGAGGCACTCGGGCGGGCGGAGGTCTGGCGCCAACCACAGGACTCGCCGATGACCGCCGACCTGTCGCGTCCACCCGACGCGCTCGGCGACGAGGTGACGTGCCGCTTCCGCGTGACCGCCATGCGCGGCACGGTGCGCAAGTTCACCTGCACGCTGCCGACCGGCGAGACGCTGCGCGTCAAATACGCCGGCCCCGAACCGCACGGCGAGGTCGCCGCGTCGCGGCTGCTGCTGGCGCTGGGCTTCGACGCCGATCGGGTCGGCTTCGTCCGCAAGGTGCGGTGCATGGGATGTCCGTGGTCGCCGTTCGCAACGCTGTCGGTGGTGACGCTGGCGCGGGCCGGGGGCCTCTACGAACGCGTCATGCAGAGCGACAAGGCGGTCGACTTCGACTGGGTGGCGGTGGAACGCGCCTTCGAGGGTGAGCAGATCCGCACCGACACGACCGAGGGCTGGACGTTCGAGGAGCTGTCGCGTGTGCGCACCGCGTCGCGCGAGCATACCGACGCATTGCGGCTGCTCGCGGTGTTCCTCGCGCACTGGGACAACAAGTCGGAGAACCAGCGCCTGGTGTGCCTGAGTGGCGCCCCGCGGCCGGATGGCACCTGCGCACAACCTTTCGCGATGCTGCAGGACGTGGGCGCGACCTTCGGTCCCCGCAAGGTGAATCTCGCGGCGTGGCGCGCGGCGCGCATCTGGACCGATCGCGCCCGCTGCGAGATCGGCATGGACGACCTGCCGCACGGCGGTGCGACTTTCGTGCGCGTTGCCGTCTCGGAGGCCGGCCGCCGGTTCCTCGCGTCGCGCCTCCAGGCGCTCTCAGACGATCAGCTCGCGGCGCTGTTCCGGGGCGCCCGCTTCGAGCCGCGCTACGGTGCCATCAGCGACTGGGTCGCCGCCTTCAAAGCCCGCACCGCCCAGATCGCCGACGGCCCCGCCTGCCCGGCATAGCCGTTCCCAGCCGGCCTTCGTCATGCGGCCTTCGGCCTTCGAGAGCCCTCGCACGACGAGGAAGGTCTACGTCGTGCCTGGCTCATAGGTAGGGATGGCGCCCCGAGCCTTCCGCCGAGTGCGGCCGCGACGAGGGGCATCTTGTTCGAAGGCCGACGGCCGACCGACGAAGGCCGTCATATCGTTCTCGACATCCCCGCATGCCCGCGTCACGAGGCGTGCCCGAGCCTGATGACGCCTGCGTCGACCGTCACTCCGGCTCGCGTGATTGCCTGGAAATGCAGCGCATCGTCGACGATCTCGACGAGCATGAAATGGTAATCACGGTCGAACGCACGGGCGATGGGATCGCCCTCGGTGGCGTCGCCTTCGCGCAGCGAGCCGGCGGCGCCAGAAGTGAAGTGCACGATGCCCTGTTGCGGAGCGCTGCGCTGGTAGAAGTGCTCGTGACCCGAGAAGACCACGTGAACGCCCTTCTCCACGAGCAATGACTCGAGGTGCCAGCGCATCAGCAGCGCCGTGCGTCCGTAGCGGCCCCCCGTGTAGAGCGGGTGGTGCAGCATGCAGATCTTCCAGCGGGCCCGCGATCGGGTGAGTTCGCGATCGAGCCAGGCGAGCTGATCGGCGTTGACGTAGGTGCTGTCGATCGCGAACACACGCACCACGTCACGAAGGCGCGCCAGCGCCGGCCCCGGCGGTTCGAACGTGTAGAACCGCTGGCCCTCCATGTTGAAGCCGGCGTAGAAACGCTGGTTCGGATCGTCGTGGTTGCCGAGCACGGCCTGGAAGCGGACGCCGGCCTCACGCAAGACGCGGTAGGGCTCCTCGAACTTGGTTCGATAGTCGTCGGGCGAGGCCGGGCCTTCGTAGATGTTGTCGCCAACCATCAGCACGAGCGGAAACGCGAAGCGCTCGTGATACGCCGCCATCCGCCGTGCGATGTCGTGCTGGGGCGGCCACCCGCGGCCGCCATCGCCGATCACCGCGAACTTGTAGGACCGCGACGCGTTGGGCAGCGCGAGCCAGTCGATGGACCGGCCGGCCAGGTCGAGCGTCTCGACCCGCACCGTGCCGTTGTCGCGGGGGCGCGACCGGCACGCCGCGACGAGCGCGGCCAGCGGCCCCGCGAGAAAGACACGACGCGGCACGCGTGATGGCGACGACGCCATGGGCGACGTGCGGAGCAAGAGCTGCGCCGCAGACGCGGCGCTAGGTCGTCAACGTCGCCAGCCGCAGCGCCTCGAGCGCCGCGCCACGGGCGCCCGCCGTGTCGCCGTTGGGCATGATGCGCAGCGGGATGTCGGCCTGCTCTTCACGTTGCGTCGGCATGCCCGCCCGGATCTCGTCGAGGAACCAGCTCTGGAAGGTCGGCGAGGCCTCGATGGCACCACCGCCGACGATCAGCGCGTCGGGGTCGAACGTGTTCACCATCTGGTCGAAGAAGAGCCCGAGCGCATGGGCCTGCGCGCGGAAGATGGCGCGGCACATCGCGTCGCCGCGCTCGGCCAGGCCGCGCACTTTCTTGGCGGCATCGCGCACGTCGAGGCCGGCCAGTTCGTGACCGGGATACCGCGGCAGGAACGTCGGCAGCAGCGTGTTGCGGATCGCGGTGAGCGAGCACACCGACTCGAGGTCGCCGACACGGCCACAGTTGCACTGCGGTGTCGCGTCTTCGAGGCCGGCGATGCGCTGCGTCGGAATGAGCACGTGCCCGAGCTCGCCACCGAAGCCGGCCCGGCCCGTCACCACGCGTCCGTCGACGATGACGCCGCCACCGAGTCCGGTGCCGACGATCGCGGAGACCGACGTCGCCGCTCGACGTCCGAAGATGTTGAAGTGGCCCCAGAGCGCCCCGGCGTTGCCGTCGTTCAAATAGCTGACGGGCCGCTTCAGCCTGATCGAGAGGTTGCCCGGCAGGTCGAACCCGGCCCAGCGCGCGTGGACGAAGTTGGTCGAGCCCTTCGCGCTGAGCACGCCGGTGGCACTGGCCGGTCCGGGCGTGTCGAGGCCCACCGCGATCACGTCGGCCAGCGTGACACCCGCCTGGGCCACGGCGATGGCGAGGCCGTCCTCGATCTGCTGGAGGCACACGTCAGGTCCCTCGACGCTGCGAGCCGGATGTTCGCAGAGGCCGTCGATGTGGAACTGACCGTCGAGGTCGATGAGCGTGTAGTTGACGGCGGTGCCGCCGAGGTCGATGCCCGCGATGAGCTGCATGCGCACAATTCACCAGAAACAGCCCCGCGTTGTCGAGTTCAATCGCGGTCGCGTCGCTCCAATGAGTCGCATGTCGTGACTTGCGACATGTGTTCCGATGCCACAGACAAGCGTGAAAAGTTCGAGAAGGGCGAAAGGGCAAGAAGGAAGGCGTAAGGCGCGAGCGGCCGTCGACAGGATTCCGACGCTGAACAGCGAGGCCTGAACACACGAGAAGGCCGACCAGACAGCACCCGAGTGCGCGCGGAAGTGCGCGGCGGGGGGTGCCGACCTGCTCGACCTTCTTGCCCTTCTCGGCCTTTTCGGCCTTTTCGGCCTTTTCGGCCTTTTCGACCTGTTGCGGTCGTCTACCGTTTGATGTTCTCGCCGATGTTCTCGATCGCCTCGCCGATGTTGCGCTTCACCTTCCCGTAGCCCTCGCGCACTTCGCCGCCGGCTTGATCGGCCACACCTTCGTCACGCAGACGCTCGTCGGAGGTCGCCCGACCGATGACTTCCTTGACCTTGCCTTGCGCCTGCTCGACCTTGCCCTTGATCTCGTCGCTGTTCATGGTTCGCTCCTCGACAAGGGCGGCCGTCGGTTCCGTTGCGATGCCGCGGAGCCAGCCGCCCGGGTTGTAGCTGAAGGAAGTGCAATGGCCGTTCCGTCTCGACAGAGACGGCGGGGTAACCGGGTGCCGGGTACCGGGTACCGGGTACGGGTACGGGGTACGGGGTACGGGGTACGGGGTACCGGGTACGGCAACTGGTAACCGGCAACCGGGGGACGAGAGGCAGGAATCGTTTCGACGTTCTTCGTGTGTAACGTTCAGCTCACGGTCGAGATGGTCGTGTACTATCGATGGAAACCGTCACACCGGCGTCGGGAGGGGCTCCGGCATGGACTGCACTGTTTTCCCACGCGTGCGAGCGCACGTCGGGCGACTCGTCTGCTCGCTCGTCTGTGCGTGCCTGACCTGGCTCGCCGCCGCACCCGCCGTCGCTGAAGTGGCCGCCCAGAAGGGGTGGAAGCGGCTGCAGACACCCAACTTCGAGATATTGGGAAATCCCGGTGATCGCGACCTGCGGATGGTCGCGGAGCGTCTCGAGCTGTTTCGCGAAGCGATGGGCCTGCTCGTGCCCAACGCCCTGCGTCCGAGTGACGCGCGGATTCGCGTGCTGGTGTTCCGCAACCACAAGGCGTACGACCCATTCAAGCCGTTGTGGCAGGGCAAGCCGGCCGCACTCGGCGGGTACTTCCTGAACGGCGACGACGTGGCGCACATCACGCTGACCGTCGAGAACCGCGACGGCAACTTCCAGATCATCCAGCACGAATACGTACACCTGATGATGGCCGATTCGCTCGGCACACTGCCGCCGTGGGTGAGCGAAGGCATCGCCGAGTACTACAGCTCGTTTGCCACCGCGCCCGACGGCAAGCAGGTGCACCTCGGCATCCCGCACGCGTCGCACGTGTACCAGCTGCGCGAGCAGTTCCTGCCGCTCGCGACCCTGGTCGCCGCCACACGCGAGTCGACCCACTACAACGAACGCGACAAGCGGGGCACCTTCTACGCCGAGTCGTGGGCCCTCATCCACTACCTGCTGCTCGGCAACCAGCAGAAATACAGCGCGAAGGCGAGCACGTTCATCGGCGCGGTCGCCGGCGGCCGCAGCCTCGACCAGGCCAGCCTCGAGGTGCTCGGCATCCCGGCGACGCAACTCGAGAAGGAACTGCGCGCGTACGTCGAACGCGGCCAGTTCATGATGCAGACCGCGAAGTTCGACGAGCGTCTCGCCCGCCTCGAGAAACTGCCGATCGAGCCGGTCGCCGACGCCGACGTCCACGCGGCGCTCGGCGATCTGCTGCAGCGCCTGCAGCGCGACGACGACGCCGAGGCGCAACTGACGAAGGCGATCGGACTCGACCCGGAATCGCCAGTCAGTCACGCGGCGATCGCCCGAATCCGCCTGCGGCAGGGACGGCAGGACGAGGCGCGCACCCACCTCGAACGCGCGACCAGCAGCCCGGCCGCCACCTTCCTCACGCACTACCAGTTCGCAGCGGTGCTCGGACAGGTCGAGAGTGGTGACGCCGCCGCCGACAGCGCCCGGCGCGCCCGTCAGGAAGCCGCGCTCCGTCGTGTCGTCGAGATCAATCCGCGGTACGCGGAGGCCTGGCATCAGCTCGGCGCGATGAAGGGACAGGACCCGGCCAACGCCGCCGAGGCGCGCACGCTGGTCCAGAAGGCGATCGACCTCGCCCCGGGTCGCGAGCGCTACCTGCTCACGATGGCCTACCTGTACGCCAATGGCGGCACCATCCCGACGGCACTCTCGCTGTCGCGATCGCTGTCCGAACGCGCCACCGACGACGACGTGCGTCAGCGGGCCGCCACGCTGCACGAGCGCCTCGCCGCGTACGAGCGTCACGCAAAGGCACTGGCGGCGGCCCGCGCCGCCAACCGCGAAACGCCGACGACATCGGCGGCCGAGACTGCCGCACCGGGCGACGTCCGTTTCGACGAACCGGCCAACGCGTCGAGGTTCATTCCGGACCTGCGCGCCCTCCAGGCTGGTGAGGTGCGGCGCTACGGCTTCCTCGTCGCCATCGACTGCACGCCGACCGGTGGCGTGGTGATCCGGGTCGACAGCGACGGTCGTCCCCTCGCGGTCAAGGCGGCGCGCTTCGAGGACATCGAGTTCATCACCTATCGCGACGACCTCAACGGCCGGGTCAGCTGCGGCCGTCGTCCATCGCTCGACTCCGTCTACGTGACGTGGCGGGGCGAGGCGAGTCACGCCGGGCTCGCCACCGCGCGGGCCGTCGCCATCGAGTTCCTGCCGAAGGGCTTCCTTCCGCCAAAGCAGGATCCTCTTCCGTAGGCGCTTGCTCGACCCGAGCCCACACCGCCGCCGATGATTTGGCGCGTCGCCTGCAGTCGGTAGGGTATGGGACACGACACCAGCGCCGAGACGCCGCTCCGGGACGCCGCCACGCTCGTCCGTGAGACGAGCCAACCCAACCCGGGCGACAGCGACGAATACCGTCGTGCTCGCGAGGCACTTCTCGTGGAGGAGATCGAACTGCGACGCCACATCTGGCGCGTTGCCGAACAGCGACGGGCACTGCCACTCGGTGGACAGCCCGGCCCCTATCGCTTCCTCGACGAGCAGGGCGCCGAGGTCGGGCTCGCCGAGATGTTCGGGCGTCACGACACGCTCGTCAGCTACTTCTGGATGTACGGACCACAGCGCAAGCGGCCGTGCCCGATGTGTACGTCGTTGCTGGGCTCGCTCGATATTCCGGCGCGCGACCTCGATCAGCGCGTGGCGCTGGCGGTGATCGGCCGCTCACCGGTCTCGCGACAACTCGCGTTCGCCCGCGAACGTGGCTGGCGCAACCTGCGCTTCTACCAATGCATCGGCGACGACTTCCCGCGTGACTACCGCGCGCTCGCCGACGACGGACAGGAGTGGCCGGCGCTGGACGTGTGGGTGAAGCGCGACGGGCAGGTGTACCACTGGTGGTCGCCGGAAGGCGGCGGCACGCAGGACCCCGGTCAGGACCCGCATCTGGCGCCGGAACTTGCCGCCGTGTGGAACGTGCTCGATCTCACCCCTGGCGGTCGCGGCACCAACTGGTATCCCAAGCTCGAATACTGATCGGGAACCGGGAACCGGGAACCGAGAACCGGGAACCGGGGACCGGCAACCCCTAACCGGGGATCAGGCAGGGATCAGACGAATGGGCCTGCGGACGGGTTACGATGCGCGTTCCCATCCCGTCTCAGGAGTTGCATGAACGGATCCATCCTGATCATCACTGGCGATGCCGGTGAGAGCTTCGAGTGCCTCTATGCGCGCCAGCGACTGCTGGAAGCCGGTAGGCGGCCCGTCATCGCCGCGCCCAGCCGGCGCCGGCTGCACCTGGTCATCCACGACTTCGAGGAAGGCTGGGATACGTACGTGGAACGGCCGGGCTATGGCGCCGAGTCGGACATCACGTTCGACCAGGCCGTCGTCGACGACTACGAGGCGATTCTCGTGCTGGGCGGCCGCGCGCCGGAATACCTCCGGCACGATCCGCGGGTGCTCGACCTCGTTCGTGCCTTCGACGCGGCTGGCAAGTGGGTCTTCGCGATCTGCCATGGCGTGCAGGTGCTCGCCGCCGCCGGCGTCATCGGCGGACGACGCGTCACCGCCTACGAACATTGCCGCTGGGAGATCGAGGCAGCCGGGGCCACGTACGTCACGCAGGATCAGGCCGTGCGCGACGATCGCATCGTGACCGCGCAGACGTGGCAATCGCATCCCGAGTTCTACCGTCTGGTCTTCGCGTGCCTCGAAGGCGGCGAGGACTGACGGACCATTCCTGGCGGCACCGGAAATTTCACCGCGGCTGCGCCCACAGCGCGAAGACGCACCGACGGAATACTGGCTGATTCCTTCGGCCTCCGCGAGGCACGGCCCATGCATCCGCCTGGGGCGGGACGCGTGGTACCGCCAGCCGCCGGTTCCCGATTCCCGGGGTCCGACATCCGGGGTTCGTGCCATGCCGTCCCGAGGAGGTGCGTCATGACCGTCTTCCGCACCATCGTCGCTGCCATCGACTTCAGCGCGACCTCCGACGACGCGTTGCGCGTGGCGTGTGCGCTGGCGGCGTCGCAGGCCAGTGCGTTGCACCTGGTGCACGTGATTCCCGACGCGCGGCAGCAGGCCTGGAGTGCCGAGGCTCCGGGCCTCGACTTCAACCTGCTGCAGGCCGAGAGCATGGCCGACGCGGAGCGGCATCTCGCGGAGCGTACCGCCGCGGCCACCGCGGGCCTGCCCGGCGTCGAGCGCCGGGTGCTGGCGGGGTTGCCGGCGGCCAGGGAGATCGCGCAGTACGCCGCCAGCAACGGCGCCGACCTCATCGTGGTCGGCACGCATGGCTACGGGCCGGTGCGCCGGCTGGTGCTGGGCAGCGTCGCCGACCACGTCGTCAGGCTGGCGAGTTGTCCCGTCCTGTCGGTGCCGCATCACACGCTGCGGACGGGTGAGCTGACCTGGCTCCCTGTCGAAGGTCAGGCGCCCGTCGACGCGTAGCGCTCAGGTGACCCGGCCGGCGTCGCTCGCGCTGGCCGGGCGGATCGGGACGCGGGTACACTGGATGACCCGCGATCGGGCGATCTCCGATCCCGGCGGCTCATTCCTGCATGTCCGACGCACCTGTGAACGCCAACCCGGCCCCGGCCGCGACGCTCGATTTCATCCGGCAGATCATCAGCGAGGACCTGAAGGCGGGTCGTCACGGCGCGCGCGTGCACACGCGTTTCCCGCCGGAGCCGAACGGCTATCTGCACATCGGTCACGCCAAGTCGATCTGCCTGAACTTCGGGGTCGCCGCCGAATACGGCGGGCTGTGCAACCTGCGCCTCGACGACACCAACCCGACCAAGGAGGACGTCGAGTACGTCGACTCGATTCGGACCGACGTCAAGTGGCTCGGTTTCGAGTGGAACGGCCGCGAACTCTACGCGTCGGACTACTTCGAGCGCATCTACGACTGCGCCGTCGCGTTGATCCGCGGTGGGCTGGCCTACGTCGACAGCCTGAGTGCCGACGAGATCCGCGAATACCGCGGCACGCTGACCCAGCCGGGGCGCAACTCCCCGTATCGCGATCGGCCGCTCGAGGAGAACCTGTCGCTGTTCGAGCGCATGCGGGCCGGCGAGTTTCCCGACGGCACGCACGTGCTGCGCGCGAAGATCGACATGGCCTCGCCGAACATGAACATGCGTGACCCGACGCTGTTCCGGATTCGGCACGCGCATCACCATCGCACCGGCGATCGCTGGCAGATCTACCCGATGTACGACTTCGCGCACGCGCTGTCGGATGCCTTCGAAGGCATCACCCACTCGCTGTGCACGCTGGAGTTCGAGGACCATCGGCCGCTCTACAACTGGATCATCGAGCAGTTCCCCGACCTGCCCGGCGACCCGCAGCAGATCGAGTTCGCGCGCCTGAACCTCACCTACACGGTGATGAGCAAACGCAAGCTGCTCGAACTGGTCGAGAAGAAGATCGTCCGCGGCTGGGACGATCCGCGCATGCCGACCATCTCCGGGATGCGGCGGCGCGGCTACACGCCGACGGCGCTGCGCGAGTTCTGCGCCCGCATCGGCGTGGCCAAGAACGAGAGCCTGATCGACGTCGCGCTGCTCGAGCACAGCGTCCGCGACGACTTGAACCGCGTGGCGCCGCGCGCCATGGCAGTGCTGCGGCCGTTGAAGGTCGTCATCGAGAACTACCCCGAGGGGCAGGTCGAGATGATGGAGGCGATCAACAACCCGGAGGACGCGTCGGCGGGCACGCGCCAGGTGCCGTTCACGCGTGAGCTGTACATCGAGCACGACGACTTCCGCGAGGTGCCGCCCAAGAAGTTCTTCCGGCTCTTCCCGGGCAACGAGGTGCGCCTGCGCTACGCGTACATCATCAAGTGCGAGTCGGTGGTCAAGAACGAGGCCGGCGAGGTCGTCGAACTGCGCTGCACGTACGACCCCGACACGCGAGGCGGTTCGGCGGCCGGCGAGCGGCGTGTGAAGGGCACGCTGCACTGGGTGTCGGCCAGCCACGGGGTGCCGGCGGAAGTGCGCCTGTATGACCGGTTGTTCACGACCGAGCAGCCCGGGACGGACGACGAACGGCACTTCACCGAAGAGATGAACCCGAACGCGCTGGAGATCGTCAGCGGCGCGCTCGTCGAACCGTCGCTGGCGCACGCGCAGCCGCAGCTGACCTATCAGTTCGAGCGGCTCGGGTATTTCTGCGCCGACCCCGACGGCACCCCCGGCGCCCCGGTCTTCAACCGCACGGTCACGCTGCGTGACTCGTGGGCCAAGATCGAGAAGCAGCAGGGGGCGTAAAGGAGAAGGCGCGTCTCTTCGAGCCGCGCCGCTGCCGGCCTTCGGCATTCGGCCTTGGGCCTTCGTCACAAGATCAAAGCCAGAAGGTCGCCGCGATGAGATTGTCGCCGGCCTGATCGGCCGGCGCCGATTGATGGGCACGTCGGGGACGTGCTCCTACCGGCGGGACACAGGACAGCGCCTGAGCAGTCGGCGTACTGGATCTGGCTGGTAGGGGCGAGTATGAAGTGGCTGGCCAGTCAAGGGCAGATCCGTCCTGCCGCGGTGCGTGCGCGCCGCGTCGCAGGATGTCGTTCGTGCCACGCCCGTACGGATCGCGCTGCTCCGTTCGAGTATGCGCGCTCAGCGGC
>DATJTM010000130.1:0-10236 GCA_035503395.1 Luteitalea sp. | reverse complement strand
GTTGGAGAGCAGATTCGAGATGACCTGCTGCATGCGGGTCTGATCCAAGCGGACCGACGGCAAGTTCTCGGCGAAGGCGCGCTCGATGACGATTTGTTTTGCGTCTGCCTGGGGCGTCGAGGCGTTGATTGCCGCCTCGACGCAGTCGAGAAGGTTCGCCGTGGCCAGTTCGAGCTGAAGCTTGCCGGAGATGATTCGGGAAACGTCGAGCAGGTCTTCGATGATCCGGGCCTGAAGTTTGGCGTTGCGCTCGATGATCTCGAGTCCCTGTTCCAGGCCGTTGCCGTTCAACTTGCCCGAGCGCAGCATCGTCGCCCAGCCCAGGATGGCGTTGAGCGGCGTCCGGATCTCGTGGCTCAGGGTCGCGAGGAACTCGTCCTTCATGTGACCGGCGCGTTCGCTCTCGAGCCGCGCGTGCTGCTCGCTCTCGAGCAGTCGGTCGCGTTCGTCACTCAGCTGCCGCGTGGCGTGGATGTCGGTACATGTGCCGAACCATCGCTCGATCGCGCCCGATTCGTCGCGGATGGGGAGGGCACGTCCCTGCACCCAGCGGTATTCGCCGCTGTGGTGGCGCAGCCGGTACTCGATCTCGTAGTACTCGCCCGTGTCGAGACTCTGGCGCCACTTCGCCCAGGCGCGCGCCTGATCGTCGGGATGGAACATGTCGTTCCAGCCTGCGCCATCGGTCGATCCGGAGGGCATGCCGGTGAACTCGTACCAGCGGCGGTTGTACCACTCGTGATAGCCGTCGGGACGGGTGACCCAGATCATGTGAGCCATCGTGTCGGCCATCTGCCGCAGCCGCGCGTCACTCGCCCGGAGCGTCTCCTCGGCCTTCCTGCGCGCCGTGACGTCCTGGAAGAGGACCGCGACCTGCCGACGCTCGATCGGTCCGACGCGGAACGCGGAGAGTTCGAGATGCCGGCCGGTCGCCACCAGTTCGCGCTCGAACCGGATTGGCTCGCCCGTGATCAGGACCTGACGGTACAGCGCCACCCAGCCGTCGGCCTCGTGCGGCACCATCTCGCGAACCGTCTGCCCGACGACGTCGTGGATGCCGGCGTGACGCGTGTACGCCGGATTGGCCTCGACGTGGACGTAGTCCGAGAGCGGGCCATGCGGACCATCGAAGAACTCGATGATGCAGAACCCCTCGTCGATGGTCTCGAAGAGCGTGCGATACCGTGCCTCGGTCTCGCGCAGCGCCTCTTCGGCCCGCGACGACGCCGTCACCGGATCGTCGTCAGGCGTCGACGTGGCCATGCGGTCTCCCGGGCAACTGTGAAGCGACGAACCGGGGACACGGGCGTGCGTCGACCTGCGTGGACGGGATGGCGAACTCGAATCGGGAAATGTGAATCGGCAGGGGACGCGGCAGAACTCCATCCATCTTAGCCCAGCCGCTGGCGTTCGGGGGCCGTCAGGGCCGTGCGTCGTCAGGCGCTGCGCCGCAGGGGGGCGGTGGCATGGGCGGGGGTGGAACAACCGCGGGAGCCGCCGTGTCGTCCCGGGCGGCGCGGCAGCAGACAGCGTGCAGCGATCGCACGGCCAGAGCCACGTCGCGGTCCCAGGCGCCGGCCGCCACCTGCCGCTCCGCGTGGAACAACCGGTCGTCGGCCTCGCGCAGGAGCGCTCTCTTCGTATCGGCGTCCTGGGCGCACTCGATCTGCGTCCGGAGCTGAGCGAGGGAGGCGAGCTCCGCGTCGACGCGTTGCCGGAGGCCGCGCGCGGCTTCAGCGCGACGCCACCGCAGCGTGAACTGCGCGAGGCTCCAGAGCGCCACCAGCACCGATCCGACGAACGACACCCGTCCGAGTCGGTCGGACGTAACCAGATCGTTACGGCTGTAGAAGATCGCCGCGGCAGGATGCAGCGGCAGCCCGCCGACGTCGCGACCGGTCGCTTCGGTGAACGCGTAACCGCCGTCGCGCACGAACTTGGGGTCGTAGAGCGAGTCGAGGACGTCGCGGACGACGCGGCCGGGCACGTCGGCGCGTGCCACGAGCAGCTGCGTGACGCCGATCGTCGGCACCGGCGCCGCCGGGATCCGTCGGCCGGGGCCGTACAGTCCGGCCGGGATGACGTCAGCGCGGGCGCCGGGGATTGACCGCGCCAACGCCTCGTGGTCGCGGACGGGAACCAGCCGATAGCCGCCGGTATCGAGCAACTCGTCGATCAGCGGCGACCGCAGATACTGCGTGCGCGTCACCGCCACCATGCGCCCGGCCCTGAAGTCGTCGAGATTGCCGCGCTGCGGCCGTACGATCGTGACGAGGGCCGGCAGCGTCGACGACGGGGTGAGCAGACCGTAGTACGCCAGCACCCGCTCGCCGAGCGTGGCTGGATGGCCGGGGTCGCGCACGCCAGGATTGACCAGACCCGCGAGGTCACGCACCTCGCGCACCGGGCTGCCGTTCGGGACGATGACGAAGAAGTACTGCGGTTCGAGCGCCGCGATGCCGTAGACGCCACTCGCACGCACCGCATCGTCATCGACGCTGCTGACCACGGCGAGATCGATGTGTTGCGAGGCATCGAGCAACGCCGCAACATTGCCCGGCGCGACCGTGCGTACGAGCTCGAACTGGTAGCCCGCGCGGGCCGCCACGTGGCGATTGAGTTCGCTGCCGATGCGGAAGCTCGACCCGACGGCCGAACCCAGGGCGATGCGGTAGCTGCGCCCGCGGCGGCCCGTCGCCGCTTCGGTGACGCGATCCTTGATTTGGTAGGCCAGGCTCGGGGCCAGGAACTGCAGCAGGCCTGCGACGCCCACGGCGACGGCCACGGCGCACAGGGCGACCACGCCAGCACCTCTGAACTGTCGCATCGGCACGAATGCTAGCGGGCGCAGCCACCTGCCGTCCAGCTGGTGTCTGTTTGCCACGGTGCGATCGTTAGCGTCTACAGACTCCCCCGTGAAGGCGAGGTGGCAGATGCGCATCGTCGCAGTCCTCGTGGCAATCGTGATCGCGCTGCTGACGGCGTGCCGCGAGCCTCACGCGAAAGGTCCGCCACCGGACGAGCTGGGCGTCGACTACGCGAGAGTGCCGTCAGACGTCGTTCGCAACTATGTCGCCGAGCGGATGGTGCCGGCCTCGGTCGGGCTCGTCGCACCCGAGGTGCTGGCGCGCGAGCAGGCTGCCACGGTGCTGCTGCGCATCGCCCCGTCGCCGGTGACGCCGGCGGAACTCGAGGCGGCCTTGCGCAGGCAGCTGGGGCGGCCCGCCATCGGTCGATCGGCGTCGGTGGCGATGGCGCCGAGGATGAGCGCCAGTCTCGTGTGCGATCGGCCGTGCACTACCACGTTGCTCAATCCACCTGCGGACCGCGCTGTCGACCTGTCCGCGGGTGCGGAGTGGCGATGGGCGGTCACTGCGACACGTGAGAGTGGGCCGGAACTCGAGCTGACGGCGTCGCTGGCGGCGATGATGCCCGTCGATGGTGTCGATGCGTACTACAGCGTGGGTGTCTACATGGAGCGCCTGCGCGTCCAGGTGAGCTACGGACAGCAGGTCGGCGATGTGCTGAGTGTGGCCAGTACCCACGCAGCCGTGCTGTCGGGCATCACGGCGACGTCGGCGGCCGTCGGGGCATGGCTGGTGCGTCGGCGGAGCCGCCGACGGCGTGCCGGATTTTGACGCCGCTCAGGTTGCCGTACACGCGTGTCAGGCTGACAATCAGGGGTATGCCGGCGGATCGGCGCGCTCATGCACGCATTCGCGGACCATTCGACGCGACGTGGAGCGGCGTGTCTGGCACGGTGCGGGTGGCCGACTTCAGCCTGACCGGCTGCTTCGTCGAGGGCCTGGCCTCGCCGGCGCCGGGTGAGGCTGTTCTGGTCACGCTGCGTCTGCCGGGTGCCGCCCCCGTCCCCGCCACCGGTCGGGTCGCCTACGTCGTGCCGTTGCAGGGCTTCGCGGTCATGTTCGACGAGGACGAGAGGCTGCAGGCGGCGCTGGCCGCGGCCATCCGCCGCCTGCAGCCCGTCACTTACTCGACGAACCGATAGCCGAGACCGACCACGGTCTCGATCTGGTCGCCGGCCGCGCCCAGCTTCGCGCGCAGGCGCCCGATGTGCACGTCGACCGAGCGTGTCTCGATCAGCCGGTCATAGCCCCACACCCGTTCCAGCAGGCGGTCACGAGACAGGACGCGGCTCTTGTTCTCCACGAGGCACTTGAGCAGCTCGAACTCGCGGCGCGTCAACCGGACGCCGACGCCATCGACGTGGATGGCCACCGCCTCGAAGTCGGCGGTGAGATGTCGACCGCGGTACACGGACGACGACGGATCCTGCACCGAGGCGGCATGGGGACGACGAAGGACGGCGCGGACGCGGGCGGCCAGTTCCCGCAGGCTGAACGGCTTGGTGACGTAATCGTCGGCGCCGAGGTCGAGGCCCGAGACGCGGTCGACCTCCGTCGTCCGTGCCGTGAGCATGATGATCGGAATCTGGCGGGTCGCGGGCCGCGATCGCAGGATGCGGCACACCTCGAACCCGGACAGGACAGGCAGATTCAGGTCGAGGATGATCAGGTGTGGTGGATCGTCGGCCACGGCCTTGAGCGCCGCATCGCCGCTGGTGACCATCTCGACGCGGGTGCCGGCATCGCGCTCCAACGTGTGCTTGATCAGACCGGCGATGTCATGCTCGTCCTCGACCACGAGGATGCGGGTCGTCGAGGGGGTGGTGCCGTGCGGCGGCCAGGCCGACGCAGTCGGGCCAGGCATGTGGGCCAGCGTCACGCAATGCTCCTTGAAGCAGCAACCGAGCGACGCCGGCCGGAAACGCCCCGCGTCCCGTTGACGGTACGTCGTGGTCGTTTCCCGGTCGTGACACGTGCGTTAATTCTGGGTTTCGTCTCGAGAGAATCCGAGACGCCCATCGGACGGACCCTCCAGGATTCTCAGGGCTCCGGTGGCTTCGCCTCTGCTTACACGTTGCCCTGGTTGTCCTCGGGGGACCGCCTGCATGATGCAGCGGACGGCCGCCTCACGACCGCCGTCCGCTGGCCGCTGACGCCGACTACTGTCGACGACGAGCGACGAACCTGATGCCCGCCAACGCCATGGCCATCAGCGACAGCGACGCCGGTTCCGGCACCGAGGGCGTGGGCTCCTCGCCGCCCTCCTGCACGAAGCCGGCGTAGCGGACCGGCGCCTGCGAGTTGTTGTAGAACCCGAACTGACCGGCCGTGAAGGTACTGTCGTTCACGGTCTGGTTCCACAGCGTCGTGGCCCCCTCCTTGACGGTCACCGTGAACTGCCCGGGCACCGTGTTGAAGTCGAGGAAGAAGTCGTAGAGCACGTTGTCGACCCAGCCCTTGCCGGCCCCGTGATTGGTCGCCAGGACGCGCATGTCGCCGAAGTCGTGCTCGTTTTCCCACAACTCGTCGATGCTGAGGTCGACCAAGCCGTTGCCGGTCGCGCCGGTGAATCGCTTGATCGTCATCCCGGCGGCGGCGAATGAAGCCCCGGCGCTCTGGTTGCCCTGCTTCCAGTCGAACGCGTAGAAGTTGCTCGAATTCTGGTACCCGAACACGAACCCCATGTAGTCGTTGTCGCTGGACGTCAACGCCTGCCACGAACCCTGAATCGTGAACTTGGTGAAGTTCTGGTTGTTCAGGAAAAACGACGGGTCCGCATTGACCGTCTGGGTGACCTCGGTGTTTCCGGCCCCCAGCACCCAGTTGCCGGCCGGCTGCTCGCCGGGGAAATCCAATGTCCGCGCGGTCCAGCTGGAGAGATCCAGCGGCGCTGCCGAGGCGCCAGTGGCCAGCAGGCATCCCGCCGCCGCGATCGCAAGACGGTTCCACTTCACAGTTCCACCTCCCGTTGATAGACGTTCGGTGCAGTCACTGCGAAAGCTGGGCCATTGGACGTCGGCAACGGCGGCCTCGCGGCCCCGTGATTCCGCTCTCAACAATCGTCGGCGGCATTGACAAGCCCACCGGCGAGACATGGCCCCGGCCATCCCAGACGCAGGTCTCATTGCGTGCGGGCTCCCTGGCGGTTGTGCCGCAGCGGACCGGTGGCGGATCCATCCGAGGCGACCAGATGGAGCGCAGGGCGAGAGAACAGCAGACAGGGACGCATGGAGAACCTGTCGACACCGCGACCACAGGCCCGGATGAGGGGGGCGGCGGCGTGCATCATCTCGACCCGGACCGCGCCGATTCGCTCCGCCGGATCGTGGCGGTCGTGCGGACCGAGCACGCAGCGCGTTTGACTTACAGACCCTCCGATCGTCGTCGCGAATGTCCAGGGCGGAGGCAGGACCAGCCGGCACGAGCACGTCGGTGCATGGGGTGCCGACGGCTTTCCACCAAAGCCCCGGTTGATCCTGTCTCCGCTTCAGACCTCTTCGGACCACCACCGATAGGGCCCGTTCCTCTTCACACCCTGCCGCCACGCCGTGTTCCCCACCCGTCAAATGGGGCCGGGGCGAGACGACCTGGACGACGCCGACCCGATGGGCTCGCGCAACTCCTGACTCAGAACGTGTCGATTATCCGACTCATTGATTCGTCCGGTCAGGTGCTGCGTCGTCACCGGTAAGCAACCCGCTATACGCGTCTTGCAGCATTCTGCGCTCATACGCCGCCATTAGTCCGCGTCAATGCGGACTTATTTGCTGCTATGACGCCATGTCGACTATTTTGGTGTCGAATTGTCGGTCGACTTTGATGTCGATGAACTCTGGCACGGTTCTCGCTATGGACGTGGTTACCGGCCACGAGGGTCGGGTGGCTGTCGGCCACATCGCAGTGAGTTCCCCCAGCGCACTGCAGAGAGAAATCAGACCGTGCAGAAGTTCGTTGTCGCCGCCGTCCTGTCGTTCGCCGTCTCCACCACCGCCGCCGCCGCCCCCTTCACCATCAGCAGCACGGTCGGCGGAGCGCCCGCAGGCGTGTCGAAGGACAACCTGAACTGGCTGCCCCTCGGCGCCAGCGGTGGCAGCCAGAACGGCGTGACGGTGACGTTCCTGCCCGACGCCGCCGTCGTGACCGGCGCTGCCTCGGGCCTGTATGCCGCGCCCTATCTGTCCAACGGCAACGGCCTGGCGTTCGGCGATGCCGACGGGCCCGACCAGTCGCGCTACATCACCACTGGCAGCACGGGGTCCAACGCCAATGCGAGCGCCACGATCAGCTTCGACACGGCGCAGAAGTACTTCGGGCTCCTGTGGGGCTCGGTCGACAACTACAACACCCTGAGCTTCTACGACGGCGCCACGCTGGTCGGCTCGGTGACCGGCGCCGACGTGGCCGCGCTGCCGACCGGCGACCAGGGCCAGATGGGCACGTACTACGTGAACATCGCCTCGACGGTCGCCTTCGACCGGGTGGTGGCCACCAGCAACGGCTACGCCTTCGAGTTCGACAACATCTCCTATAACCCGACGGTGCCCTCGGTGCCCGAGCCCACCTCGCTGGCGCTCCTCGGTCTGGCCCTGGCCGGTGCCGCGCGGTTCGTGCGCCGTCGGCAGTAATCCGCTCCCCAGCGTGACGGGCGTGCTCCCACGCCCGAGGAGGGGTCGCCGTGCCTGCGGGCTCGACGGCCCCTCGCTGTTGCCACGTCGTGCAACGACTCGCCGCGAGTCACCGGCGCTGGGACAGGCGCTGAGTCGTGTCGCGCGATGCGACATGACGAAACGCATCTCCCCGCCGATTCACCATGGCGGGGCAGGACCAGTCGGATGAGTTCGCCGGTGCATGGGGCGCCGTCGGTTTCTCACCAGAGCCCCGATTGGTCCTGTTTCCGCTCCGCTACGCGCGGCCGATCGTGGCGAGACGAACCCAGCGGCCCCGGGGTCGGATGGGCGACTGGCCGTTCCTGCCTGTCGATTGCCGACATCGTGGACAGGGAGGTGTGACAAGACATCGCTGTCACTCTGCGGGAGGCCCGCAGGGAGTTCGACGCATCGCCGCGCTCGAGGCCGCACTCGCCGCCGTCTCGGACCGTGCCGTCAGGCGAAAGCAGCTCGGAGAACGCGGGTTGCGGATAGGCTGTGTTGCACGTCGCCAGTCCGGAGCCGCTATGTCGATCAGCCGCCGCACGTTCACGAAGTTCGGTCCAGCCCTTCTCGGTGTCGCCGCCGTCGACGCCCGTCTGATGCGGGCGGCGCAGCCGGCAGGCGTCCAGGTCGCGGCGGGATCACTGACCGATGTGCCCGGCGTGCGTGTCGGCCATGCCACGCATCCGTCCCGGCCGACGGGCTGCACGGCGATCCTGTTCGACGCACCGGTCACGGCTGGCGCCGACTACGACGGGTCGGCACCTGGCGAACTGCTCGGCGTGATGCTGCAACCGGTCAGTCCCCTCGAACGCATCCACGGCATCCTGCTGACTGGCGGTGGCCCGATGGGCCTCGAGGCTGCGGCTGGTGTCGTCCGCTTCCTCGAACAGCGGGGGCAGGGCTACGACTGGGGCATCCCGAACGTGCGGATCCCGATCGTCGTCGGTGCGGTGATCGATGACCTGTCGCTCGGCGACGGCCGTATCCGGCCGGATGCGGCCCTGGCGCAGCAGGCCTGCGCGGCCGCGACCAGCGGGCCGGTGACCGAAGGCAGCGTGGGCGTCGGCGCTGGCGCCACCGTCGGCAAGATGTTCCGATCGCGCGGGCACGGCGGCATGAAGGGCGGCGTCGGATGTGCGTCGGTCAAAGCCGGGGAGGTAATCGTCGCGGCGCTCTGCGTCGTCAACGCCGCCGGCGACGTGCGCGATCCACGCACCGGACGCATCGTCGCAGGTGCCCGCAACAAGGCTGGAGGCTTCCTCGACAGCGCCGCGCAACTGCGGCGCGACCTCGACACGACCCGCACCGCCGACCTGCGGCTCGACGACCAGCCGTTCCGCGCCACCACGCTCACCGTCATTGCCACCAACGTCGCCCTGGACAAGACCAGCCTGACCAAGCTCGCGATGATGACCAACACGGGGGCGTCGCGGGCGATCACGCCGTACCACACCAATGGCGATGGCGATCAGGTGCTGACGGTGTCGACCGGGGCGCTGAAGTCGACGGTGTCGCTGACCGCGCTCGGGTCGGCGGCGGCCGACGCGGCCGCCCTCGCCATCCAGCGCGGCGTGGAGCAGGCCACCAGTCTCCCGAACTGGCCCGCGGTCCGCGATCTGGCCTGATCGCCGCGCCAGGCCGCCCCTCCGTACCAGTCCAACGCGCACCCGCGGCCACGCGCTTGACGAGGGTCTGGCCCGGCAGTAGTGTCGGGCCACCCATCATGACCAGACACGCGCAGGTGATCGCGTCAGTGCTCGGCCTCTCCGTGCTTGCGTTCGCGGAGCCGCGTCTCACGGGCGCCCAGCAGCCATTGCCGCCGCCGCTGCCAGCCGCGCGCCCGGTGGCACGTCCGGCGCCGCCGCCGCGGCCGGTCTTCGACAAGACGCGCTACGACATCCCGCACAAGACGTTCGTACTGGACAACGGCCTGACGCTCATCGTGCACGAGGACCACGCGGTGCCTGTGGTCGGCGTCAACCTCTGGTATCACGTCGGCTCGCGCAACGAAGCGGTCGGCCGCACCGGCTTCGCGCACCTGTTCGAGCACTTCTTCTTCAACGGCAGCGAGAACTATCCGCACGGCTTCCGCGAGGCGATGGACGACCTCGGCGCCAACAACCGGAACGGCACCACCAACACCGATCGCACCAACCTCTTCGAGACCGTGCCGACCTCGGCCCTCGAACGCACGCTGTATCTGGAAGCCGACCGCATGGGGTTCCTCGCTGGTCGGATCACCAGGGAGATGCTCGAACGCGAGCGCGGTGTTGTCCAGAACGAGAAGCGTCAGGGCGAGAACCAGCCGTACGGCCGCGTCTTCACGCATATCGTCGAGACGATGTATCCGTCAGGACATCCTTACAGCTGGTCAACGATCGGCAGCATGGCAGATCTCGACGCCGCCTCGCTCGAGGACGTCAGGACCTGGTACCGCACCTACTACGGACCGAACAACTGCGTGCTGTCGCTGGCCGGCGACATCACGCCGGAGCAGGCTTTGGCCCTCGTCAAGAAGTACTTCGACGGTGTGCCACCCGGCCCGCCACTGCAGCGCGCGACGGCGTGGCTGCCGCGTCTCTCGGCCAACGTGCGCGACGAGATGGAGGACCGCGTTCCGCAGGCCCGCATCTACCGTGTGTATCACGCACCGGCCTGGCGGTCGCCGGACCTGGCCCGCCTGCAGGTGGCGGCCGACATCCTCAGCGGATCGCGCA
>DATJTM010000129.1:0-5456 GCA_035503395.1 Luteitalea sp. | reverse complement strand
GTGCCGGCCGGAATCGGATCCTCGACCATCAGGTAGCGCCAGTCGTTGGACCCGGCGACGACCAGTCGGACGAGGACGAGATCGCCGGGATTGGCGACGCCCGTGAAGGGCCGCTCCTCGTACACGACGCGGTCGTTCCGACGCACGGGTGCGAGCAGGAAGTACTTGCGGCTCAACGCGAGCTTGCGCGTGCCCGTCCGCTCGAGGCCGGTGCTGGTGTCGAAGTAGCGGGCGCTGGCGGTCCAGTAGACCGGCCCGCCGGTCGGCGTAATCGTCACCGTCGACTTACCAGCCGTCGCCGGGACGGTGACGGTCGCGGGGAAGGGACGTGTCCAGTCGGCCGCGGTGAACGACACCGTCTGGGTCTGGCCGCCGGCCGTCACCGTGACCGTTACCGGCCCCGGCGCTTCCTTGCGTGCCTTCATCACCCCGAGCAGGCCATAGAGCGCCATCGCGGTCTGCTTGGTGCTGTTCCAGCTCATGCCGCTCTGCCGGTTGGCGAGCAGGTAACGCACGGCCGGCTCCAGCAGCGGGTCCTCGGGACGCACGGCCGCGAGACCCTGCACGACGGCAGCTGTGGCATCGGCGGTCGCGTCACCCCAGTCGGCGAGCAGTGGGTCGCCTTCGCTGGTCCACCAGGCCAGGTCGCCGCGCGTCTCGGCGCGAGTCGAGAGCGTCGCCGCCAGCTCGCCGGCGCGCGTGTCCTTGGCGGTGTGCAGCGCGAGCAGGAGCCAGGCCTGGCCGTAGGGCGTCATGTCGGCGCGCCGGCCCCAGAGTTCGTCGATCAAGGCGGGCGTCGTGAAGCCCTCCTGCTGCGGCGTGAAGTCGGCGGCCTTGGCGCGCGTCAGCACGTACGCGGCATAGGCCTTGAGCTCGGGCACGAGCGTCGGTGTCTCGACGAGTTGCCTCGCCAGTGCAGTGACGCCGTTCTGCATGGCCGTGTACGGCACCTGGATGTCGGCGCCGCGCGCTTCCGTCAGCCCGTACAGTGCGTAAGCCGTCATGAACGGATGGTCATCGTCTGTCCGCCACCAGCCCCAGGCGCCGTTGTCGTGCTGCAGGCGAACGAGGCGTTCGATACCGGCCCGGGAGACGCGGTCGAGCATCTGCATGCGCTCGGTCGGCGCCAGCTTCAGCTGACCCAGCGTGCGGACGACGAGCAGGTTGGGGACGAAACTGGACACCGTCTGCTCGGTGCAGCCGTAGGGATAGTTGACCAGCTCGTCGAGGGCGCCGAGGAGCGATCCGGCCATCGACGGCATCAGGCTGACGTTGATCGAGCGCGCGCCGGGATTGCTGGCGTCGGGAATCGTGAGCTCAACGCTGCGAGCGGCGCCCGAGCCGGTGGAGCCGGAGACGCCGATGTCGCGACGGGCGCCAAACGGTTTCACTGGAATGGTGACGGCCATCGCATCGCCGGCCGTGGCCGAGGTCGCCGTGCCCGTCAGCGTGGCCGATCCGGGCGTCGTTGCCGTGAACGGCCATTCGGTCCTGGCTTCACCGCCGTTCGGTACCGACACCGTCTGCGGCGCCGCCGCCGCCGCGCTCAATCCGGTTGCGGTCATCGACACCGCGATCGGGAGCGCGCCGCCCTCCTGGTAGTTGTGGACAATCGCCGGTATGCGGACCTCGTCGCGCTCGGTGAGGAAGCGCGGCGGCACGACGCGCAGAAGCAGATCGCGCGTGGTGATCGTCCGCGACAGCGCCATGCCGGCTCGGGTGTCCTGCGTGACGGCCCTCGCGGTCAGGCGCCACGTCGTCAGTGAATCCGGATATTCGACCTGCACCTTCGCGGTGCCGTCGGCACCCGTGATCACAGCGGGGTTCCAGTAGATCGCGTCGGGGAAGTTCTTGCGGACCTGCGGCCGCGCCGGCGTGTCGCCCTTGAAGTCGGCGAGCGACAGCGGACGCCGACGCTGTGCGAGCTTCATTCGCAGCGTGCCCGAGTAGCCCATGAAGTAGTAGTGGCGCGAGTAGTCGGTGGAGACGCGGCTGTAGTACGTCCGGTAGAAGACGCGCAGCGGGTCTTCGGTGGTGTCCTTGCGGACGCCGTAGATGGCTTCGTCGACGACGCCGACGGTCACCTGCGCGGGAATCGGCGTGCCGGTCGCATCGAGCGTGCGCACCGTGTAGACGCCGGGCTCACCGGGTCGATACACCGCCTTGTCGGCCGTGACCTCGATTTTCAAGGCGCGGGCGGCCGG
This sequence comes from Luteitalea sp., assembly GCA_035503395.1. Classification (GTDB taxonomy): domain Bacteria; phylum Acidobacteriota; class Vicinamibacteria; order Vicinamibacterales; family Vicinamibacteraceae; genus Luteitalea. The sequence goes on along the minus strand of DATJTM010000129.1, from coordinate 3,252 downwards.
CGGCACCTTCAATTGTTTCTCGGCGTAGAAGACCTTGTCGTCCTTGACGTACAGCAGGTTGACCCAGGTGTTGCCCAGATCGGCGTCGGTGATGGCGACGTCGAAGACGCCATCGGGGCGCGGCTGGCGCAGGTCGTACCACGTGAGCGTGCGCGCTTCCTTGGTGATGAGCACCGGCGTCACCGGCGCCGCGCCGCGTACCGCGATGCGAGCGGTGTCGCCCACCGCGTAGGTGCCCTTGTCGGACACCAGTTCGATCGACTCGCTGGTTTCTTCGTACGTCGACTCGTCGCTGCCGGGAATCCACACGTACGTGTCGTCGGAGACCTCGCGCTGGCCCGACATCGCCCGCGCGACGATCAGGTAGCTGCCACTCGTGGCCGGTGCCTTCGTCGTCCAGCCGACCCGCCCGTCGGCGCTGGTGGTGACCGTGGTGCTGGCCATCACCTGACGCTTCTGCTCGCCGCTGTCGCTGTCCCACTGGGTGTGTACGAGTTCGAGCGTCACCGGCACGCCGCCGACGCCGCCGCCACGGTAGTCCACGGCGCGCAGTCGCACGGCGATGTCAGCGCCGGGCTTGGCGACGTACGGTGTGGCACGAGCCGCGAGCAGGAAGTCACCCCACGTCGCCACGACCTGACCCATGCCCGACACCTCGAGGTCGCTCGAGTCACTGACCCGCGCCTCGAACCGCACCTGCATGTCCGACTTGGTATCGCTCTCGGGCGCCTGCACCTTGAAGTGGGCCTGCCCCTGCGCATCGAGCCGCGCGGTGAGCGTTTCCTGCTCGTCGCCGCTGTAGAAGTAGCCGTCCGACTCGCCGTCTTCTTCGGCGTCGCTGTCGACCCAGCGCAGCGGCGAGTAGTACGGCCCGGTCTGGACGACGAGCTTCACGTCGGCGTTGCGGACCGGCTGGCCGAAGTAGTAACGGGCGCTGACGACGACGTCCACCGTCTGGCCCTGGCGCACGAGCCGGGTCGCTGGCGTGACGCTCACTTCGTATTCGGGCTTGCGATACTCCTCGACCTCGAAGCTGCCGCTGGCTTTCTGTTCGCCCGAGGTCACCTCGATCGCATACGAACCGAGCGCCGCGCCGGCGGGAAGCGTGAGCTCCGCATCGATCGCGCCGAACGCGTCCAGCGTGCGCGGACCACGCTGCAGCACGCGACCCGTGCGATCGCTGATCGCGACCTCGACCGTCGGCTTGTCGAAGCGCTCGAGGGCGTTGCCGGTCCGCCAGCGCAGGACGGCCTTGATCTTCACGACGTGGCCGGGGCGGTAGACGGGCCGATCCGTGAACACATGCGCCACGAGCTCGCGCGGCGGCGTTTCGCCCAGCGAGTAGGTGGCCGGTGTGCTCGCCACGGCCTGTTCACCGCAGCGAGCGACGGTGATGAAGTCGTCGGCCTGCAACTGCTGGAGAGGAATCGCGGTCAGGCCGCGCGCGTCGGTCGTGCCCCTGCCGATCACCTGCTGGTTGGCGATGGCGGCGACCTCGCAGCCACCAACCGGCTGGCCTTTCTGGCGATCGACGAGGTAGGAGAGCAGCGTGCCCGGCGCCACCTTGGTGATGAGCGCCACGTCGGAGACCATCACGACCGTGTAGGCGAGCTGCGTGCCGTGTACGGCTTCAATGAGGTACACGCCGGGCGTCTTCACCTCGATCGGGATGCGACGCACGTCGGCGTCGGCCAGCCTGGGGACGATCTCGCGCCACGACGCGACGACCTGCTTGTCGTTGAGCAGCGGCACCTGAGCGAACGACGACAGCCCGAGCTGCACGCGGCGCTGGACCGTCTGCTGGTCCTGGCCGCTGCGTCGTTTGGCGCGCAGCTCGTGACTCGTCTGCCGGCGGACGAACCGCTGCAGGTCGCCACGCCGGCCGGCCTTCCACGTCGACAACCGTTCGAGCCACGTCTGCTCGGTGGGCGCCGTGTACTCCTCGCTGCCGAGGGCGTGCGCTTCCTCGAGGCCGGAGAAGAACGTCACCGGGTCGGCGACGCGATACACGCGGAAGTCGAGTGAGCCGAGGCGCTCGAACGTCAGGGTGACGTACGGCGCAGCCTTCGTGGTGAAGATCTCGCTGCTCGACAGCGAGAACGCCGGCCGATCGTCGGGCCTCGCCTGTGCGTCGTCCTGCGCCATCGACGGCGTGACGGTCGCACCCGTCGCGAGCAGCCATGCGAGGACCTGCACCATACGGGCGACGGCAGGCCAGGGCTTGGTCATGGAATCCTCAGTCGGTAGACCCCGAGGAAGGCGGGGTTGTCGGCCAGCGGACGCCAGCGCGGGGCCGGGTGCCGCCGCAGGTCCGCAATTCTCGTCTTACGCATCTCGCCTGGCGAGTGCGTCTGGGTGTCGGGGCCGGTGTGGTACACGACCCAGTCGCCGTGCTCGGGTTCGAACGACGACCGCCCGACGAACACCATCAGGTGCTGCGGCAGCCGCTGCTCGGCCTGCTGGAAGGCGAGCAGATCGCCTGGACGGGCCGCCGCCGCGTCGCGTCCGACGAACGTCGAGTTCAATCGCAGGATCGTGCGGGCATCGGCGAACTCCGCATACGTGGCGGGCGCGGACGCCGTCACCTTGAAGATCGGCAGCGCGCCATCGGCACCGGCGAGCCGCATCCGCACGTCGGGACGGGCATGACCACCGGGAATCGCCATCCGGCGCTGCCATTCGGGCGTGTGATCGCGGAGCGCCTCGCGGGCGGCATGGCGGACCAGCGCGGCGCAGTCGCCGACGTCGGTCGTCGGACGGTAGAACTGCGCATCGGCCAGCAGGGTGAACCAGGCGAGGAAGGCCGACCGGTCCTGCGCGTCGAAGGCCGGGCGGGCTGGCTCCGAGCCGAGTCGGGGAGCGGTCGACGCTCCGGACAGAGCCAGGAGTGCGGTCAGCAGCGCGGCGGCACGCATCGAGACGGCAAGAGTCTACATCAGCGGTCAGGTCGTCCGGCCGCCGCGTCGCCGGGCCGCAGCGCGAGGGCGATGACCCGCGCGTAGCTGCGCGCATCGGCGGTGCGGCCGCGCAGGAGGCTGAGGGCGGCGCGCAGCGTCATGCCCGTCGCCAGCAGCGGACGGACGGTCAGGCGCGCCATGGGGGTGCCGTGCTTGCCGACATAGCGCAACAGGTTGCGATACCAGATCGCCGAGAACGATCCGAGCCCGAGCGTCCGCATCGCGACGCCGCCTTCGTGGACGACGCGCGCGTCGGCGACGTAACGGATGCGCCAACCGGCCAGTCGCAGCCGCC
>DATJTM010000128.1:0-6067 GCA_035503395.1 Luteitalea sp. | reverse complement strand
CACTCATCCTGCCCTCGTCGGACGCAGGGACGCGGCTCGACGCGCTGGCCGGTCAGCGTCAGGCCCTCGAAGGCGTCCTGGCGACGCGCGCGTCGGCGTCCGAAACGGACTTCGCGATCTGGCGGCAGACCCGCGCCGCGGCGACCACGCTGCCGTCGGCCGAAGGTCTCGTGCTGCACCTGCCGCTCGACGACATGCGCCCGGGCACGTGGCGCACGAAGGACCGCAAGACCGGCGCGCCGATGACCAACACCGGCCAGGCGTTCGTCAACCTCGCGAAGGGCGGCGTGGCGTATCTGGGCGGCGACCAGGATCGCGCGCCGCTGACCGTGCCGGGGCGCCTCGGCAGCGGCCAGCAGTTGCGCGGCGACAGCGAAATCAAGGCGCCCGACGACATCGGCTTCTTCGATCGCCATCAGCCCTTCTCGCTGGCCACGTGGTTCCGCATCGACGTGAAGGGCACGGCCGGCCCGCTCATCACGCGGTCGGGCAGCTTCGCCAACGGGTACCGCGGCTACCTGATCCGCGTCGAGGACGACGGCACGATTAGCGCCTCGCTGCATCACGTGGCGCCAGACGACTCGATCGTGATCCGGACGACCGCCCCGGTTGCGCCCGGTGCGTGGCGACATCTCGCGTTCACCTACGACGGCTCGAGCCAGGCGGCGGGCCTGCGCCTGTTCCTCGACGGCACGGCGGTCGAGACCCGCACCATCGTCGACAACCTGCGTCGCAGCCTGATCGTCAGCGGCATCAAGAACAACCCGATGTCGGGGGCGCCGCTCGGCGTCCGCCTCGGCAGCGTCGGTGAGTTGAGCAAGGAGTCGCTGCGCAACGTCAGCGTCGACGACTTCCGGGTGTACGCCCGTCAGCTCTCGCGCCTCGAGGTCGAGGCACTCGGGGACACCGCCGACGCGATGCGCCGCGCACTGGCCGATCCGTCGCGCACCGCGGACCTGCGCGAGCACTATCGCCTGCTCGCCGACCCGGTGTGGCGCAAGGAACTGGCGGCACTGACCGCCATCCGCGATCAGGAGAACCAGCTGCTCACCGAGCAGCCGAGCGTGATGGTGATGCGCGACCTGCCGTCACCGCGGCCGACGTTCATCCTGGCGCGCGGCGCCTACGACGCGCCGACCGATCCGGTCACGCCCGGCACGCCGCAGGCCATCCTGCCGTTCGGGAAGAACCTGCCGGCCAATCGTCTCGGCCTGGCGCAGTGGCTCGTCTCGCCAGAGAACCCGCTGATGGCGCGCGTGTTCGTCAACCGCTACTGGGCGATGCTGTTCGGCCGCGGGATCGTGCCGACCGCCGACGACTTCGGCGCGCAAGGCACGATGCCGAGCCATCCGGCCCTGCTCGACTGGCTGGCGACGACGTTCGTGTCGTCGGGCTGGGACACCAAGGCGATGCTGAAGACGATCGTGATGTCGGCGACGTACCGGCAGTCGTCGCTCGTCGACGCGGCCCGGCGGGCCGAGGATCCCGACAACACGTGGCTCGCCCGTGGCCCTGCCTATCGCCTGCCACTCGAGCAGGTGCGCGACGCGGCCCTCGCGGCCAGCGGACTGCTCGTGCGCACGATTGGCGGACCGAGCGTGTATCCGTATCAGCCGGCGGGTGTGTGGGAGTCGCTCGTCGCGGGATCGATGTATCCGCAGTCTACCGGCGAGGGGCTCTACCGGCGCAGCCTCTACACGGCCTGGAAGCGCACGGCGCCGCCGCCGTCGGCGATCGCCTTCGATGCGTCCGAGCGGCTGACGTGCATCACGACACGGCAGCGCACCAACACGCCGCAGCAGGCGCTGGTGTTGATGAACGATCCGCAGTACGTGGAGAGCGCGCGCGTGCTCGCCGAGCAGGCGATGCGCGCCGACGCGACGCCCGAAGGCCGCATCACCTTCGCGATGCGACGATTGCTCTCGCGCCGCCCGACGCGCTCCGAGGTGGAGCAGCTCTCGCGCCTGCACGACTCGAGTCGCGCGACGTATGCCGCCGATGCCGCCGCGGCCACGGCGTTGCTGACCGTTGGCGAACATCGTCGCGATCCGGCGCTACCCGCCGACGACCTGGCCGCCTGGACGATCGTCACGAGCACGATCATGAACCTCGACGACGCGGTGTTCTCGCGCTGAAGCCGCCGGCCCTATCTGCTTCGAGAGATAGTTCGCGCTCGTCACGTAGCGCGCCGAAGCCGCCGGGCGGAGGCGGGTCCCGACGCGGCCTGCGTCCAGAGATAGGTAGGGCCCGTTGTCCCAACGCGGCCCTTCAGGCTAGTTCCGATACGAACGCGGACGCAGGGTCAGACCGGACGCGACGCCGACGCCGAATGCAAAGGCTTCGAGGCCGCTGACGACCATCTTGGTGACGGGCCGCAGACGGCCTTCGCCAAGCAGCCGCGCAAACGGTTCGAGCCCCACCTGCGACCCGGCGAACGTCCCGGCCATCAGGTCCAGGCTGGCGCCCACGAGATTGCCGCCGACCAGCGCGAGCGCCAGCCCGCCCAGGCCTGCCACGGCACCCGTGATGAGCGCGACTCGCGCGCGCGACCAGCCGCGCGGCGTCGCCATGCCGCCCTGCGACAGGCGGCGCGTCGCGATCGCGTACCCCAGGCCGGTCGCGGCGCCGAGCACAAGTCCTTCGAGCGGACCGCCCATGTCCGGAATGTCGCGGCCGAAGAGGCCACTCATCACGGCCCTGGCGCCGTGATGCGCAATCCAGCCGGTGAGCAGGCCGGTGATCGCCGCACCCGCGATGAGGGCGACGGCCCGCGCCGAGCGGGCGACCGCTTCTGCCGCCACCAGCCCCGTGCCGATGCCGGCCCCGGCGAGAAATCCGGCGAGCGCGCCAACGAGCGCCAGCGTGAACGCGATGTGCGCGTCGGCCTCGCTGCCCGGCACCAGGCGCATCGCCAACCCACCCAGCAGCCCCGCGCCCGTGCCGGCCACCGCGGCGCCCAGCGCACCGGCGGCCCAGCGCGTCGAGGCCAGGGCCATGGCCTGGCGGGCACGTCGCGCCAGGAGCACCCGGATCACGCGCCCACGGCCGGGCGCATCCAGCACCGGCACCGGGCCAGCCGCGGCCGAATCCCATCGCGCATCGCGCAGGATGGCTCTCGCTTCCTCGTGCCCTGACTGCTCCCCGAGACGCTGCAGGGCGCCCGCGGTCCCAAGGTCGTGCAGGGCGACGGCGGCGTCGTATCGCTGCTCGTCGGTCGCCTCGCGGTATGGCCCGCGCCTGAGCAGGACGTCGAGCAGCGGCGTGTACGTGTCTGTGGGCGGCCGCTCGCTCGGTGCGGGTTCACCGACGGGTGCATCCGTCGCGACCTCGTCGACCTCGTGGGTCGGTGCCTCCGGGACGGTGTCGGCATCGGGCGCGGCTCGCCACGGTCCGGCGTCGGCTGCGATCTCGACCGGCGCGAAGACGAACTGATAGCCGTGTCGCGACACGGTGCGCACGAACCTCGGCTCGCGAGGGTCGTCGCCCAGCGTGCGCCGGATGATGCGGATGGCTTGCGTGAGGGCGCTGTCGGACACGACGACATCCGACCAAACGCGGTCGAAGATCTCCTGCTTGCCGACCGCCCGCTCGCGTTGCTCGATGAGCAGGACGAGCAGGTCGAAGTAGCGGGGGATCAACGGCACGACGCGCCCGCCGTCGGCAAGCACGCGCCGCGCCGGCGAGAGCTCGAAGTCCCCAAACCGGTACCGCACGGGCGAAATCCTAACAAACGGAAAAAAGGCAAAAGGGCAAAAAGGTCGAGAAGGGCCAGAAGGGCCAGAAGGAAGTCCTGCTCGACTTTTCGACCTTCTCGAACTTTTGGAACTTTTCGAACTTTGCAGTTCCTCCCGCCCGTCAGCCGCATCTCACGGATTGCTCACCGCGTCGTGAGGACTTTCCTCCCGTCATCGGCGACGCTCTGGACGCTGACCCGATGACGTGGCACGGTGAGGGGCACCGGGCACTGCTCCGTCGCGGTCGAGCCGGGCGCTGCCCGTCACGGAGGACGCGTGTCGAAGAGCTGGAACCGGATGGAGACCTGGATCGCGCTGGTCGTGCTCGGCGTCGGCGGCCTGCTGGCGGCAGTCGCCGGACTGCACGTCTACACGACGGCCACCGCCATCAAGTGGCATCCCGAAGCGACCCGGGTGCCCTCGGTGTCGCAGGAAGACACGTCGCCGCGTTGGACCGAGGCGGTCGAGCGGGCCCGCCAGGCCGTGCGCGTCGGGATGAGCGAGCAGAACCTGCCGGGCGTGTCGGTCGCGGTCGGCGTCGACGGCGCCCCGGTGTGGGCCGAGGGCTTCGGGTTCGCCGATGTCGACAGCCGTACCGGCGTCACGCCGGCCACGCGTTTCCTGATCGGCACCACGTCGATCCCGCTCACCTCGGCGGCCGCGGCCCTGCTGCTGGACCAGGGCCGGTTGACACTCGACGAGCGCATCCAGACGTACGTGCCCGAGTTCGCCGAGGCGATGCGTCCGACGACGACGCTACGGCATGTCATGGGCCACATGGCCGGCTTCCACACCGATGGCGGCGACGAGAATCCACTGCTCGGCACCCATTGCGCCCGACCGGTGGAGGCCCTGCCCGTCTTCGGCAGCGCCGACGACAAGGTCGAACCCGGTTCGCTGTTCCGATTCTCGCCGTACGGCTGGATCCTCGTCAGCGCCGCGATCGAAACGGCCGCGCACGACTCCTTCGATCGCGTCATGCGTGCTCGCGTCTTCGAACCGCTCGGCATGACGTCCACCCTCGTCGCTGGCGCCGCCGAGCCGAAGACGGATCGCGCCACGGACTACTTCCCGCGCTATGCCGCCGACCCGCGCTATGGCCTGCACGACCTGCGGGAGATCGACCTCTCCTGCTATGCGGGTGCCAGTGCGTTCGTCTCGACCCCGTCGGACCTGGTGCGCTTCGCGCTGGCGCTGAACGCCGGCACGCTGCTGAAGCCCGACACCGTGCGCCTGTTGCAGACGCCGCAGCGCCTCACGTCCGGGGAGGAGACCGGTTACGGCCTGGGCTGGGATCTCGAGACGGTGACGCTGGCCGGCAAGCCCACGATCGTCGTTGGGCACGACGGCGACATCCTCGGCGGTCAGGTCTCGTCGCTGATGATCGTCCGCGACCGCGGCCTCGTCGTCGCGGTCACGTCGAACATTGCTTACGCGAAGACGGCGGCGATTGCGGCCAGCGTCGCCGATGCCTTCATGCGCTGACGCGAAACCGGACCGCCCCGGTCCCGAGGGTAGGGGCCGCTCTCTGAGCGGCCCGATCACGCGCCCTCGGAGAGGCACCCCTACCAGCAGAGTTTCTGTTGGCGCCTCGAAGAGGCGACCTACCGTCAGCCCTGTTCGGCCGGCGGCGCGTCGATCAGATGCGGCACCCAGAAGATGCTCGCAATGACCGGTCGCAGCCGGTCGGCCATGTCGTTGTACGGCGTGAGCAGCGGCACCAACGGTGCGCTCACGACCGTCCTGAATGGACGCGCCACCGGCTCCATCTCGACGAGCCCCACGACCGCCTCGGCGACCTCGGCGCTGCCCGGATTCTTCGGATCGGCCATGGCCGACGCGAAGACGTGCCCGACGGTGTCGACGTAGTTGCCGTGTGGACCGTAGCCGTCGACTCGTGCCGTGTCGTCCGGGCGCATCGCCTGGTCGAAGATGGCGGTGCGGTAGATGCCGGGTTCGACCAGCACCGACTGCACGCCCCACGGCTGCAACTCGTACCGATAGGCGTCGGCCAGCGCTTCGAGCGCGTACTTGCTCGCGCAGTACGGTGCGAGGCCCGGCACCGTGGCTCGCCCAGCCGCCGAGCTCAGGTGGATCAGCAGCCCACGGCCGCGCGCCCGCATGGCCGGCAGGACGGCCCGGTTGACGCGCACCGCGCCGCCGACGTTGACGTCGAACATGTGCGCGAACTGCTCGGGTGTGAAGCCTTCCGTCAATCCCAGCCCGACGATGCCGGCGTTGTTGACGACGACGTCGAGCGCGCCAGCGAGTGCCACCGCGGCCTGGACGCCGTCACGGACGGACACGTCATCGGTCACGTCGAGGTCGATGAC
>DATJTM010000127.1:0-13830 GCA_035503395.1 Luteitalea sp. | reverse complement strand
CTACCGGCCCGCAGCAGAACAAGGGAGAGGTCGATGCACGTACGACGCGTAGTAACCGGTCACACAGCCGACGGCAAGGCAGCGGTTGCGAGTGACACCGTGGTTCCGCCGATCACGACCGCGCTCGTGCCGGGGATGGCGTTCCATCGCCTGTGGGGCGCCGACGTGCCGCCGGTATTTCCTGACGATGGCGCGCCGCCGGCGGGGAACACCTACTTTCCGCCACTGGGCGGATTCAGGTTCCTCATGTTCACCGTGCCGGCCGGCGCCAGTGCTGCCGTGACCACGCCGGTCGCGGACATCGATGCCGCCATTGCGGACTTCGAAGCCAATTGCCCAGGCCTCCTCGGGTCGCTCGAGTCGATGGAAACCGGCATGCACACCAGTGACACCATCGACTTCGAGTACGTCATCTCGGGCGAGGTCGACCTCGAACTGGACAACGGTGAGACGGTCCATCTGCGGGCTGGCGACGTCCTCGTGCAGAACGGCACGCGGCACTCATGGCACAACCACGGTGCCGAGCCGTGCGTGGTCGTCGCGTGCCTGATCGGAACGCCTCGTCGACGGACGTAGGCGCCCGCGGCACGACGGCCCTACCAGAGGAACTTGACGCCGAACTGCAGCTGCCTCGGCGCGTTGGCCTGTCCGGTGATCACGCCGAACGAGGCCGAGGTGACGCTCGTGTTGGGCGCGGAGAACTGGACCCGGTTGAACGCGTTGAGCGCTTCGACCCGGAACTGCAGGCGCATCCGCCGCGCGAACTCGAACGTCTTGAACACCGACAGGTCGAAGTTGCGGACGCCGTGCGCACGGAGGAATGGCGAGAAGATCGGCTCGTTGCCGAACGAGAACGCCGCCGGCTGGCTGTACACGCTCGTGTCGAAGTAGCGGTCGAGACGATCCTCGACCGGACCCTCCAGCCGCGGGTCCGCGCCGGTGCTGTTCGGCTGCGTGCGCGCACCGAACAGTCCTGCCGTGTTGTTGGCCGTGATCGACAGCGGCGTCCCCGACTGCAGCGTGGTGATGCCGTTGAACTGCCAGTCGCCGATGACGGCGTTCACCCACGCCGGCGCGTTGGAGAAGAAGCGGCGACTGCGGCCAATCGGAATCTCGTAGAGGTAGCTCAGGACGAAGCGGTGCGTGATGTCGTACGACGCCAGCGCCATGCTCGCGTCGATGTCGTAGCTGTTCTGATGGCTCATGCCCATCTCTTCGGCCTTGGCGAAGGTGTACGACCCCTCGAACATGAGCCCGCGCGAGAGTCGCTTGCGGCCGGTGAGCTGCAGCGCGTTGTAGCGCGACCTGCCGCCAGCCGCGTAGAGCGGCACGACGTCGGTGAACTGCGGATAGGGCCGCAGCAGCTGCCCGCGGCTCACCGTCGACGACGTCAGCACACCGTTGTTGACGATGCCGAAGAATGGGTTGGGCACCTGCTGATTGAGTTGCGAGCCGAGCGCCATGTACTGCGGGTCGAGCTGGTTCAGGCTGAGGCCGCCTTCGCCGGCAATCGACAGGTCGTAGCCGCGCGTGCCGACATAGGCCGCCTCGACGAACAATCCCCACGGCAGCTCGCGCTGCAGGTTCACGTTGTATTGAATCGTCCATGGCGACGGCGTGTCCCGCAGGGGCGCCTGCAGGTTGGCTCCGGCCTGTGTCAGCAGGCCCTGCGACGAGCCAGGGGATGGCACGAAGCCGTTGGGATAGGGATTGCGCAGCAGGTTGTAGGGCGTGATGCCGTCGATCGACGTCACCCACAGGTTCTCCGTGCGGAAGCCGAACGGACCCACCGTACCCTGCGCACCCTGGTTGGACGGCCCGAACATGTGGCTGTAGCCGGCCCGCACCACCGTCTTGTCGTTCACCTGATAGGAGGCGCCGAGGCGCGGCGCGATGTTGTTGGTGTCCCAGTTGTACTGGTAGCGGCTGTTGCCGTCGACCCCGACGAACACGACGCCACCCTGCAGGTTGGAGAACCCCGGCACCTGCTGCGCCAGCGGTGACGGCGCATCCGGATCGAAGTAGTTCATCCGGTCGTAGCGCTCCGTGCGCGGCACGTCGATGTCGTAGCGCAGCCCGAGGTTCAGCGTCAGCCTGGAGTTCACGCGCCAGTCGTCCTGCGCGTAGAACGCCCAGTAGAAGCTGTTGGACGCGACGTTCTTCCAGTTCTGAATCAGCACGTCGTTTGGCTGTCCGAAGCCGAGCAGCAGGGATGCGAACCCATAGCCGGCCGTACTGCTCGCCGTGGTCGGATTGGGGCCCTGCGTCTCGTTCGCGCGGAAGTTGAACGTCCCGGCGCTGCGTGCCTCCCACACGTTCACGCGCAGCATCCGCCCTTCGAAGCCGCCTTTCAGCGTGTGCGCGCCGCGCACCTTGGTCAGGCTCGCGGCCGTGGTGTAGCTCATGAAGGCGTTGTATCGGTGGTCGTTGCCGCCGAGCGACACCATGCCGCTGACGCCGAAGCGCGGGAACATCTCGCGGTCGACGTTCTGGTCGATCGACGTCGGCAGGCCGAGGCTCGACGGCTTGAAGCCGAGCCCCTGGTTGTCGAAGATGAACAGCGTGCGCGAGAAGCCGACGCGGGCATTCATCTGCGTGGTGTTCGAGAGCGTCCGACTGTAGTCGATCACCGCGTTGTGCGCGAGGTTCTGCTCATTGACGCGGCCTTCCGCCACGGTCAGATCCTCTGGGAAGAACGCCGCAGGTGAGCTGAAGGTCTTGCGGTACGAGTAACGGAGGAACGAGCGGGTCTTGTCGGAGAAGTTGTGGTCGATGCGCGCGTCGATGTTGTCGACGTTCAGGCGGGCGGTGCCGGTCGCGAAGTAGTTCTGCGCCCCGGTCACCGCGTTGCCGGCCTGATTGGGCAACGGATAGTAGTTCAGCACCTGTCGCGCCACCGGGTCCATGCGGTCGATGGGGATCACGTTGTTGGGGAACGGGTCGCGAATGAAGCCGCTGCCGGCGGGATTCGGCCGCGTCGTGAACGGGTCGAAGATGCGAATCAGCTGGCCGTTCTGCGCGAAGGTCTGCGAGAAGTCGCCGTTGCGTTGGGCGAGCGTCGGCACCGTCGTGGTCGTCTCCGACGCGCTGTCCTGGCGCAGCCCTTCGTATGAGGTCATGAAGAAGGTCTTGCCGCGGCGGATCGGGCCGCCGGCTACGCCACCGAATTGACTGCGCTGGAAATCACCGAGTGGCGTGCCGGCGCGTTCCGAGAAGTAGTTGTTCTTGTCGAAGGCGGAGTCGCGGAAGAATTCGTAGGCGCTGCCGTGGAAGTCGTTGGTGCCCGACTTGTAGACGACGTTGAGGACGCTGCCCAGGCTGCGGCCATACTCGGCCGGGTAGTTGGCGCCCATCACCTTGAATTCCTGGATCGCGTCGACCGACGGGAACACCGAGATGCCGGTGAAGCCGTTGACCGTCGGGAACGACGCCGTCACGCCATCGATGACAGTATCCATCATCGTCGGCCGCGCCCCGTTGACGCTGTACCCCATCGAGTTGTAGTTGTTGCCGATTGTGCCGGCGACCCCGGGTGTCAGGAAGATCAGCGAGTAGACATTGCGGGTGTTGAGCGGCAGTTCCTGGATGCGCCGGTTGTCGACCAATTTGCCGATGGTGCCCGACGTGGTCTCGAGCGACAGCGTGCTGGCGCTGACTTCCACGGATTCGGCGAGGTCGCCGACCTCGAGGGCGAAGTCCACGACCACCGTCGAGGCGATCGTCACCGTGACGTTCGAACGGACGGCGGACTTGAAGCCTTGGAGCGTGGCTTCCACGCGATATTCCCCAGGCGGGTTTGGAAGGGAGGTGTAGCGTCCCTCGAGATCGGCAAGCACCGAATCCTGACGCCCCGTGTGCTGGCTGGTGATGTTGACGGTCGCCTGCGGAATCGCGGCGCCGCTCGAGTCCTTGATCGAGCCGACGATCGTACCGGTGAACGACTGGGCGAACGTGACCGACGGAGCCAGGACGAGCGCGGCTGCCGCCACGATGCGCAAGAGACGCATGGGACCTCCTCGAATGGACGATTGAGGAGGACTATACGCCGGACTGGCGTCCGGCGAACGACGAACGACGAACGACGAACGCCGAAGGTAGGGCCGGCTGTCCCAGCCCGGCGATTGGCGGATACTGGCACCGCCGTGCTCGGAAGGCTATATCAGGGAGATCTCCACGGCCGACACCGACGCCGCGGGGAACTCCCACGCGCCACCGGCCGGCAGCGGCTTCTCGACGGTCTGCATGGCGCTGGCGCTATTGAGATAGGACAGTTCCACCATCGGATCGTCGGCGATCTCGAACACGCGTCCGGCGCGCGCCGCCTGGCCTCCCACCTGAAGCGTCGCGCGCACAGATCTGGTGCGCAGCGTGTTGACGACATGCAGGAACAGGGTGTCACCACGCCGGCTCGCGGTGACGTCGAGGCCATCCGGCGTCCGTTCCACCCGCGCGGCGTGTGTGCCGATGTGGTGGCGATAGAGCTGCATCACGCGCGCGACCGGCTGCAGGTACGCCTTGTTGTTGTTCTTCGGCGTCGGGATGATCACCGCGTTGTTCTGCCAGCGCGTGCCGCAGAAATCTGCCGCCGTCGCGATCTTCAGGACGTCGCCGTGCCGCTGGTGCGTGTTCAGGATGCGCGCGTACGACACGCCGGCCGCCCACGACGCGACGACGTCGCCGCGGTCCCGTCCGGGGATCGCGAAATGACACTCCGTCATCGCCAGCGGAATCCTGTGCGGGCCAAGACTGTCGCGCACCGTCCTGATCTTCGTGTCGGCCGTCTCCCAGGCCTTCATCAGCAGGTCCCACGCGGCGTCGGGCTCGCGGCGGTACGCCTCGCCGCGCAGCACCGGCTGCTTCGGGTTGTCCGGATCCCACATGTGATGGAACGCGAGGTATTGCAGATGTTCGCCGGCCATGTCGGCCATGCGGGCGGCCCAGCCGCTGTCTCCCCATCCGATCAACTGAATGGAGGGATCCGCGGTGCGCATGGCCTTGGCGAACTCCACCGTCTTTCGCCCGGCCGTCTCGAGGTCGAAGCCCTTCTTGTCGTACGACGTCTCGTTGCCGATCTGCCAGTGCCTCACCCTGAGCGGCGCGGCGATGCCATGTGTCGTGCGTTCGGCATTCGACGCGGCATTGCAGTAGGAGACCCACGCCGCGGCCTCCCCCGCGTCAGCGTCCGCACCGAGTTCCGGTGCTTCATGTATTGCTGGCGCCCGTCGGATTCGAAGTTCACGCAGATGAGGGGATCGGCACCGACCCGTCGGCAGAAGTCGACGAACTCGCCGGTCCCGATCTGGTTGGACTCGACGCCGCCCCACAGCAGGTTGACCATGGGCGGCCGCGCCTCACGTGGACCGACGCCTTCCCGCCAGCGATAGAAGTCTGCGAAGATCCCACCCCATCGCATCATGGGTGGGGCCAGTTCCTTGGTCACCGCCACCACATCGTCGCGCCACTGATCGGCAACGTGATCCCACGCCGCCTCGACCGAGCCGTCGGTCGCCCCCAGTGGCTCCATGAACTGCATGTACAGATATGGCGAGAGTGCGAAGCCGGGAGCCGGGTCGATGACGAGCGCGTTCGGGCTCTCTTGCTGAATCGCCGCCCGTGCACCGTTGCCAAACGCCCCCGACAACGCCACGCCAGCGGCCGCCATTCCGGAGTGCTCGAGAAACGCTCGTCGTCGCATCGCTGCACTCTACGCGAGAAGCCGGTTCCACCGAAGTGGCCGTGGAACGCACGCCGTTCGAGGTCCGGCGTGCACGCAGGATAGACTTCACGACAGACAGAGGAACGACCGATGCCTGATGTGATTCCCTTCCTCACTTACGAGGACGGCATTACCGCACTCGAGTGGCTGACGAAGGCGTTCGGGTTCCGTGAGACGGCGCGGATGACGACGTCCGAAGGTCAGCTGGCCCACGGCGAGTTATCGACGGGTAATGGCCTGATCATGCTGGCCAGTCCGTCGGCCGCGTACGAGGGGCCCAGACGGCACCGCGAACATTGTCGGAGCGCTGCCGCCTGGTCGGCGCTGCCGTGGGTCATCGACGGGGTGCTCGTCCTGGTCGACGACGTGGACGCCCACTATGCGCGAGCCAGGGCTTCCGGAGCGACCATCCTGTCCGAACCCGAAGATGGCCCACCCGGCCGACGCTATCGCGCCGAGGACCCGGAAGGGCATCGCTGGATGTTCATGGCACGAGGCGCGTGACGCGGATCTTTCACCGCGTCGTCCGTGAGCAGGCCTCACTCATCGACGACCTCATCGCTGATCAGTCGGTGGGTGACCGCTGGCGCGAACTGGCGGCGCTCATGATCGTCTCGGCGGCGATCTACGGCACCGTCCTCGGATGGTGGCACGGGCCGCGTCTGGCGTCCTACGTGGCGGTGAAGCTGCCACTCGTCCTGCTCCTGACGTCCGCATTCACCATGCTGTTCGCCTGGGTGGCCGCGCGCGCCGTTGGGCTCACGTTGCGATTCGCGCAGGTCGGGGCTCTCACGTTCCTCGGTCTCGCCACCGCCAGCGTGCTGCTGGCCGCACTGACGCCGATTGCGTGGCTGTTCACGGCCACGGCCGTCCCGCCCCCGACACCCGCGGCTCGCACCGCACACAACGTGCTCTACTTGACGCACACCGTGCTCGTGGGAATGGCGGGTCTGGCTGGCACCAGGAACTTGTGGCGTGCGCTTCGGGCCACGCAGGCGTCGCTCCCGGCGGTGCTCTCGACCTACATCATGTGGCTGCTGGCCTACGCGCTCGTCGGCGGGGAAGTCGCGTGGGTGCTGCGACCGTTCGTCGGAAGCGTCAGTCCTGACTTCCCTGTGGTCTTCCTTCGTGACGACGCGCTGCGCGGCAACGTCTACGAGTTCATGTTGTCCGACATCTTCCCGTACCTGAACTCCAGGTGATATCCCAGGCATCGATGGCATGAGCGACGTGGATACGTACACACCACCCGAGGGCCGCCGCATCACGGGCGTCTTCGACGAACTGCTGAAGAGCCCGGTCACGACGCTGCGTCGCGTCAAGGCCGGTGGGCGCCTCGACCAGACATGGATCCTGGCCGCCGGCGCGCTGCTGGCGTTCGTTGTCTACGGCCTGGTGGCAGGATCGTTCCAGGGCCTGTCACAGATGATGGTGGCGGCCTGGAAGGCGCCGGTGATCGTCGTGCTCAGCGCGCTCCTGTGCGCCCCCAGCCTGTTCGTGTTCGGTTCCCTGCTCGGCGCGTCGCTCACACCGCGCACGCTGTTCACGGTGCTCGTGGGGTTCTGCGCCTTCCTCGGCGTGCTGCTGATCGGCCTGGTCCCGATCGTGTGGCTGTTCTCCGCCAGTAGTCGATCGCTGGTCTTCGTGACGTGGCTGCATGTGTTGCTGTGGCTCGCCGCCGTCATGCTGGCCGGCCGGTACCTGCGCACGGTGCTGGCCGAGGCCGGTGGTCGTGGCGTGATCGTGCCGTGGCTGCTGCTCTTCACCGTCGTCTCGTTCCAGGTCGTCACGCTGCTGCGGCCGGTCCTCTGGCGTGATGCGTCCGAGCCATTGCTCGGGAGCCGTACCGAGAAGCTGTCGTTCTTCGAGCACTTCGGTCGAACCCACTGGTTCGATCATCAGGCGGGTGCACGAGTCGACCGAGGCACGATGCTGGCGCGCGTGCTGGAGGCCGATCGGGCGCGGGCGGCCGATGCGGCGAGCGGCGGTGTCATCGGCTTGTTGCCGCACGTGACCGACGATGCGCTGACGTTCGCGCCTGCGCCGGTGAACGCGAAGAACGCGTGGCAGGCGAACGCCGCCAGAAGTCCGGCCGCGCCTGGCAACACGCGCGCCCCGAGAACCGGCGACGTCTCGGGCTCGGGCGATCTCGCCTGGCTCTTGGGGCCGGTCGAGTCGCGGAACGCGGACGGCGGTATCCGACAGGGGTGCGTCCTGTCCGTCCTGCGTCAGGACGACAGTCGATGGCGGTTGCTCCTCGACATGGAAGTCGCCACCCAGGGCCCCTGTGATTTCAACCGGTCCGACTTCGTGCCGGTGGATGGGAGCATGCGGTCGCCCGAGTGGAACGCGTCGGGGCACGAGTCAGTGCGACAGGCCGATGCGCGCGTCGCGCGTCTCACGGCAGAGAAGGGCGTCATGGCGGGCATGGGTGACGCCGTGCGCGAGGATGTGCTGCTGCTTCGGAGCGGGATGACTCCGCTCGCCGGACGTGCGCGCGTCCGTGAGTACCTGGCCGCCGACCACACATCACCGCGGTTCACGCCGTTCGGCGTCGTCATCTCTCGTGACGGGAGTCTCGCCTACACCTACGGTCGCGTGGAGCGGACGAACGACGGTGTGAGCGAGACCGGCTACTACGTGCGCGTGTGGCGCTCGTGGCCGAGTGGCGACTTTGCCATCGCTGTGGACGCCGAGACATTCGAGCGCTGAAGACGGCAACGTGAGATGACGTCGGCGTCCGGCGACGTGTCGGTCGGTCACGTCGGCGCGTCCCCCAATCCGGCTGGTCGTGCGGGAATGCGGTCATGACGCCATCTCTCTCCTGGACGCGAGAGACAGCAAATCTGCGAGTCGCGGTGTCCTTGCGAAGAGGCGCCAATGCACATTCAGGTGTTCACCGTGGTCACTCGCAAGATGGCGCGCGCGACGACGGTCAAGGCCGTCACGTCGATCGGGGCGTCCGTAGCGACCTGGAAAGCTTCGTGACCGGTGCGTCCGGGCCGCGAGATCTCGATCGTCACCATCGGCCCCCGAGGCGTCGACTCGCGGCAGGTGGCTCGCACGACGAGCGCCGTGTCCGGATCCTCCAGGCGAACAGAGGGCAACGTCGTGATCGGCGGAAGCCTGCGAGGATCCATGGCGGTTCGAGTCGACGGCCCGCGCCATTCACTGCTTGGGGCGCGCCAGTTCGGGGACGGGCCGGCCAAGGAACCCTTCGATCGGCTGCAGCCCGCCATACGGCTGATCGTCGCGAAGGTTGATCGCGCGCGCCTGCGACAGCGCCGTCGCCACCGGCACCTTGCGGTACTGAATCAGGTACGCCGCCCAGAGATGACTGGCCCGCCAGGCCACCGTGCAGTGGAGCAGCACCTTGCCTCGCGCCGCCGCCAGCGTCGTCGCGAAACGATCGAGCTCGGCTGCGCCGTACGGATGCTCCGTCGTTCCCCGCATCGGAATGTGTACGTACGCCATGCCGAGCTGCTTGATCACGGCCGCCTCGTCGAAGCCAACCTTGGCCATCTCCTCGGGCATGCGCAGGTTGACCACCGTGGTCACGCCCTTGTCACTGAGCTCGCGCAGTGCCGCTTCGGTCGGCTGACCGGCGATGAAGAGGTCGTCGCCAACGCGTGCGAACCGAGCCTGGAAGAGACCGTCGTTGGGCAGCAGCACCGGATCCGCTGCGGGCCCCGGTCGGGTGGTGCCGACGATCGGCTGACCGGCGGCTGGAAGCGCGAGGGCGACAGTCATTACGGCCGAGACCGCAGTGCGCAGCAGGACGTGTGACATGGATCGTGTTCCTCCGAGTGCTTGATCGACGACGACCGGGACGTAGCGCGCCTGCCTTCGACGCCGGCGCGCCGACCAGGCGCTACAGCTTCAGGTCCCAGCCCTTGCGGAAGACCGGCTTCACGTATTTGTTGGCCTCCGCACTGTTGGTGAACCGCACGTGCTTGCTGTCCCACATCAACTTGCCCGGGACGCGCCAGGCGATGCAGACGAGAGCGAGCCACTCGGCGTAGGGGGCCGTGATCGCGAAGTCCGAACACGATCGGTCGCCGCCCTTGCAGGCGCGCACCCAGTCGAGTATGTGACCCGGCGAGCGCGTCAGGAGCGCCGGCGGCAACTGGTATTCCTTCCATCGCGCGGCGGGCAGCAGCCATACGCCTTCGCCGCGATCGCGCGTGGCGAGCATGCCCTTGGAGCCGACCATGACCGAGCCGTTGCCGGTGAGCACGCCAGGTTGTGGCGTGTCGTTGCGTCCACCGGGTTGCGTGTAGACGCGGACGTCCGGTCCACCGGGACTCATGACGCGGCGCGGGCCTGGTGGCGGTGCCTGCGGGCGGGCGCCGGCCGGCGTCTCGCCCAGGGCGGGCGCGCGATTGCTCGTCTCGCGTCCCTTGTCCCCGAGGTTGTTGGACGGCGGCAGGATGGTCTCGTTCTCCATCCCCGGCACGACGTACGCCTCGGGATCGCCGGGGCGCGCGGCCTCGTGGTAGTAGATCGACACCGGTGGCATCCCCTCGCGGGCCGGGAAGTCGAGCCGGACGACGGCGCGATGCGGCATGGAGATGGTGCTCTTGCCTTCGATGCGCGTGCACTCCACGCTGATCGGGGCGCCGAGTTTCAGCGCCGTGTGGACGGGGCCGGCGGTGTGCGTCGCCCAGTTGCCGATCTGGCCGGTGCCGAAGTCGAGGAAGCCGCGCCAGTTGTACGGCACGTACGCGTCGCTGAACGGCCGGGGCGCGGCGCCGCCGAGCCACAGGTCCCAATCGAGCGTATCGGGCACTGGCGATTCGGGCGGCGGCTCCTGCAGGCCGGTCGGGAACATGCCCGGCGAGGTCGAGACGTGGGCCTCGGTGACGTCGCCAATCTCGCCGGACCAGACGATCTCGGCCGCCACACGGTGCGCCTCGTGCGAGAAGCCCTGGTTGCCCATCTGCGTCGCGACCTTGTACTTGACCGCGGCGTCCTGCAGCAGGCGGGCTTCCCACGGCGTCCGCGTCAGCGGCTTCTCGAGGTACACGTGCTTGCGGTGTTGCATGCAGGCCAGCGCGATCGTGGCGTGCATGAAGTCGGGCACGGCGATCGTGCACGCGTCGATGTTCTTGCCTTCCTTCTCGAGCATCACGCGGAAGTCCTTGTACTTCGGGACGTCGTACTTCTTCAGCGTGCTGGCGGCGCGCACCTGATCGACATCGCAGAGCGCCACGAGATTCTCGGTGCGTGCGGCCTGCTCGAGGATCAACGCGCCCTGCCCGCCGCAGCCGATCGCGGCGACATTGAGCTTGCTCGAGAGCGGCTTGTACCCGAGCGCCTGCAGCGACGGCACGCTCCCGTAGCCCCTGGCCGGTATCGCGCCAGCCAGCAGCGTGCCGAAGAAGAAGAAGCGTCGTCGAGTGATGGACTGGCTCATGGAATCCTCCGCACGCCGGTGAGAGCCCGGGCTGTCGATGCGGAGCGTACCACCAGGTCACTCGAAGCACGGTGGAGGGCAGAGGGAGGCGCGACCGTGCTTCGAGCTCACTCAGCCTATCGAATCGGGCGCCGTCGCCAGGCCCGGCCGCCCAACGTCATCAGTCCCACGCCGACGAGCGCGAGGGAGGCAGGTTCGGGCACGTTCGCCAATTGTGCGCTCACGTCGTCGAGAGCGATCGCCTGAAAGTCGCCGAACGTACTGCTTGCAGTGAAGAACTGATCAGCCGCCACCAGCAGTTCGTCGAAGCCCGACGAATCCTTCCACCCTACGGCAACGCCCGTGGCCAGGTCCGCCACGAATCCGCTTCCCGTCTTCACGCCGTTCAAGCGGGTTTCCCACAAGAGGCTGTTCTTGCCGGCCCCATAGCCGTCACCGAGCCGGAATTCGATCGCCTCGAAGGTCGCACCGTCGGTGGCCTTGATCGTCACGAAACTGTCATTGCCGTCGTCCCCGTAGAAGAAACCGGTGGTACTCCCGTTGCCGAGGGCATCGAAGCCGATGAAGCTGGTGTCGGGCGCGCTGACACTCAGGCCGCCCTCCTCGTACGCCGACAGGTCGATGCCGATCGAATCGAGGCTGTCGAAGGTGGCGCTGCGGTGAACCGTGGTGACGGCGGTGCCGGCGCCGGTCGAGAACATGGGGGCTGCATGTGCGTTGGCGGCGATGCCGACGACTGTCAATGAGAGAACGAGTGCGTTCGTCGTGAGCGACATGATTGTGGTGCTCCTCGATGGAATAGGAAGGGCCTGGTCGCAATCCGACCCCGAGCCAGTCTGGATGAAGACAGACAGCGTAGGAGTGACGTGAAGACGGACTGGAAATCGTGCGACTCTGGGCTGACGGGTGGTGCAGTGCTGCCCACCCAATCACGCCGCAGGCATTACCGCGGCGGTCACTTCAACACGGCGGTTGAATCGTGGACTTCGCTGCAGAAGACCACCGCTGCATTCACTAACGGCGAGCGAGGCGCGGGCGAACGGATCGTCACACCGGCGACGAGCCGTCCGTCTCGTTCAGGCCGCGTCTGATGTCGGCTGGTACGGGTGCGAATTGCACGAGAGCGCCACACCGACGCTCTCGGTGACCGCATGAGGCATGTTCGACCGTCGCCGGGCCACTCGACATATGCCGGCTAAGCTCGACCTGCCTCCACGAGCGACCTCAACCGCACGAGCTCTTCGCGCTCGTCGGAGTTCTCGTGATCGGCGAGGTGTCGTTCGAGCCGATCGACGCGTCTCGGCGTGTCCACCGCGCGTCGAGGCCCTGACGTTGCTGTGAGGCGACCCGGGCGAGCGCTATCGCTTCGGGATCGCCGAGTCCCACCCGGTGAAGTCCGAAGGCTTCATCCCCTTGATGAACCCCTTGAATGCGTAGGTCGTCGGGTGGTACGGACCGACCAGGGCGATGGGCCCGTCGGGGCGGATGCGTGCCTCGAGTCCGGCGCCCCACAGGATCGCGTTGACCATCAAGCGCCGGAAGCCGTCGTTGACGATGTCCTCGGAGGCGCCGTGGGTCGTCGCGAAGGCGCGGCCCTGCTTGCCGGAGTCGGCGGTGTAGGTGCGGTACCAGGCGACGGGCTGGAGTGTCTTGCCCTGGGCGGGAGCCGCATCCGGGGTCATGCCGTCGAGGATCTCGCCGGTGGCCAGCACGTGGCTCCCGTCGATCGGATTGGCTGTGTAGCCGCCGGACTGCACCCACGCGTCCTTCACGCCGCGCAGAATCGGGTGCTGCGCTTCGGGCTTCTGGATGACCAGTCGCGAACTCTGCTTGTGGTTGGTCCCGTAGTGCGACACCCACGTCTCGCCGAGGATCTGCCGGCCGAAGCCGCCGACGTACTCCGGGGTGCCCTTCCAGGAGTACTTGGCATACGCGGCGTCGGGCCGTTGAATCTGGAAGGCGTGCGTGGCGGTGCGGAGGCCGACGACCGGACCGCCGCGATTGAGGTAGTCGATCACGTGCTTCATCTCCGCGTCAGGGAAATCCTTGAAGCGCGTGAAGATGACGAGCAGGTCGGCCTTGTCGAGGGCCGCCAGGCCGGTAATGTGCGAGCTTTCGGGATCGATCTCGCCAGTCTGTGAGTTGGTGGTGAAGAAGACGCTGCACGTGAACCCGTAGTGCCGCGCCATGATCCGGGCCAGCATCGGGAGCGTCTCTTCGCTGCGGTATTCGTGGTCGCCCGCGATGAAGACGATGTGCTTGCCGACGCCGGGGCCCTTGTCGCCGCGGTAGACGACGAGGTTCGGGTTGCGCGAGGTGTCCTGCGCCGGCGCGGGGGTGGCGGTGAACAGCGCGACGGCAAGCGAACCCGCCGCCAGGAGAAAGGAGCGTCGCCCGAGTCTCATGGTGCGCAGTATGCCCTCGAACGTCCTCAAAAGCTGAATCGCAGTGCGCCCTGCATGATGCGGGGGGCGCGCGCCGCGGTCGCCTGGCCGAACGCGGCATTGACCTGCTCGCCGGCCGGGTTGAACCGTGGTGTCGTATCGATGCTCGACCAGTTCACCTGGTTGAAGACGTTGTACATCTCCCAGCGGACCTGCAGCCGGCGCGTGCCGCCGAGGCCGAAGTTCTTGAACATCGAGAAGTTCGAGACGATGATCCGCGGCCGCCGGTAGAAGGTCGCTTCCGCATTGCCGAA
>DATJTM010000126.1:0-6004 GCA_035503395.1 Luteitalea sp. | reverse complement strand
ACTCGCTGCCGAGGCAGTTCTCCGTGGTCGCCGACACCGTGTGCCAGAACGGCAGGTCTTCGGGCAGGTCCGTGATCTCGGCGCGGTCGCCGGTCTGCGTGCGCGGCGCCCAGTGTTCGATCAGCGCCATCGCCACGCGCGTGTCGTCGTCACGCGGACGGTCCGTGTCGAGTCGCGCCTGTTCGAAGCGGTGCAGGCACAGGTAGTTGCCACGCCCCTTCATGCAGGTCGCGCGGAACGGTCCGAGGGCCCGCTGCAGGAGCGGCACGTCCTTGTCGATCAGCTGCTGCTGGAGGTTCCGTGTGCCGGTCGAGACGAGCGTCTTGCGGCCGGACAGGATGGCCGGCACCAGGTACGCGAGTGTCTTGCCGGTGCCGGTGCCCGCCTCGGCCAGCAGCACGCCGCCGCTGCTGACGACGCGGGCGACGGCCTCGGCCATCGCCTGCTGGCTGGCGCGCGGCTCGAAGCCGTCGAGAACTGACGCCAGCGCGCCCCCGGAACCGAGGACGCGACGGACGCCGTCGATCAGGCTGGGCGTGGGTAGAGCGGGAACTCCCGGCACAGGGCTTCCACGTCGGCGCGCACCTGGGCGAGCGCCGTGCTGTTCTCGGGATCGTTGAGTGCCGCGGAGATCAGGTCCGCAATCCGGTCCATCTCGGCCTCGCCCATGCCGCGGGTGGTGACCGCGGGCGTGCCGATGCGGATGCCCGATGCGACCATCGGCGGGTTCTTGTCGAACGGAATCGCGTTCTTGTTGACCGTGATGCCGGCCTGGCCCAGGGCAACCTCGGCCTGCTTGCCGGTGATGCCCTTCGAGAACACGTCGACCAGCATCAGGTGGTTGTCGGTGCCACCGGACACGAGGCGGAAGCCATCGTCCTTGAGCGCCTGCGCGAGCCGGCGGGCGTTGCTGGCCACCTGCGCCTGATAGGCGCGGAAGGTCATCTCCATCGCCTCGCGGAAGCAGACCGCCTTGGCGGCGATCACGTGCATCAGCGGGCCGCCCTGCACGCCCGGGAACACGGCGCGGTCGATCGCCTTGGCGTTCTCTTCACGCGTCAGGATCAGGCCGCCACGCGGTCCGCGCAGCGTCTTGTGGGTGGTGGTGGTGACGTAGTCGCTGTGCGGCACCGGGCTCGGGTGGACACCCGCGGCGACGAGGCCAGCGATGTGCGCCATGTCGGTGAACATCCGCGCGCCGGTGGCCTTGGCCACCTTCGAGATGCGCTCGAAGTCGATCACGCGCGGATAGGCACTGGCGCCGACGATGATCAGCTTCGGCTTGTGCTCGTGAGCGAGCCGCTCGAGTTCCTCGTAGTCGAGGCGCTCATCGTCCTCGCGCACGCCGTAGGGCACGACCTTGTAGAACTTGCCCGAGAAATTGAGCGGGTGCCCGTGCGTGAGGTGGCCGCCGTGGGCCAGGTTCATGCCGAGAATCGTGTCGCCCGGTTCGAGGAACGAGACGAACACCGACATGTTGGCTTGGGCGCCCGAGTGCGGCTGCACGTTCGCGTGCTCGGCCCCGAAGAGGGCCTTGGCGCGGTCGATGGCCAGCTGCTCGGCGACGTCGACGAACTCGCAGCCACCGTAGTAGCGCTTGCCCGGGTAGCCCTCGGCGTACTTGTTGGTCAGCACCGAGCCGGCCGCGGTCATGACGGCGGTACTTGCGAAGTTCTCCGAGGCGATCAGCTCGAGGCCCAGGTTCTGCCGTTCGGTCTCGTCGGCGATGGCGCGGGCGATGTCGGGGTCGACCTCGGCGAGGGTGCGCAGGTGCTGCGGCGTGATGTGGGTGAGCATGAACGTGGAACCCCGGTCTTACGAATGACGATCGCGCTCGATGGCGGCGATCTTGTCGAGGCGGCGTTGGTGACGGCCGCCGGCGAACGGCGTGTCGAGGAACGCCTCGACGATCTTCAGCGCGGCATCGGGCGCGGTCAGCCGCGCGCCGAGGGTCAGGACATTGGCGTCGTTGTGCTCGCGGCAGAGCCGCGCACTCTCGAGATCGACGACCGGCACGGCGCGCACGCCGTCGATCTTGTTGGCGGCGATGGCCATCCCGAGGCCGGTTCCGCAGACGAGGATGCCGCGATCGGCCGCGCCGTCCGCCACCGAGTGGCCGACCCGCGCCGCGTAATCGGGATAGTCCACGGACGTCTCGTCGGCGGTGCCGGTGTCCTGCACCTCGATGCCCCGCGACTCCAGGAGTGAACGGACGCTGTCCTTGAGGTGAACGCCCGCATGATCGGCGCCCAGCGCGACGCGCATAGGGGCGAATTGTACTATACGGATCCGGCCGATTCCGGCCGGTTCTCCCCTATGTCAGCCTCGACCGCGCCGCCCCGACCGCCGACCGCCGTGATCACCCGCAAGGGCGCCGATCGCGTGCGCGCCGGCCACCCCTGGATCTACCGCTCCGACGTCACCGAACTCCACGCCGATCGCGGCGCCGTCGTCGACGTCCGCGACGGGCGGGGCGCCCTCATGGGCCGCGCGCTGGCGTCGACCGAGTCGCAGATCACGTTGCGCATGCTGACGCGCGACGACACGCCGGTCGACCGTGCCTTCTGGCGGACCCGCCTGCGGTCGGCCATCGAGGCGCGAGGTCGGCTCGGCCTCGACGCCACGGCGATGCGCCTGGTGCACGGCGAGGCCGACCTGCTGCCGTCACTGATCGTCGACCGCTACGACGATGTGCTGGTGGTGCAGACGTTGTCGCAGGGCACCGACGCACATCGCGAAACGATCGTCGACGTGCTCGTGGAACTGCTGCAGCCGCGCGGCGTGCTCTTCCGGAACGACCCGAAGGTGCGCACGCTCGAAGGGTTGACGCAGGAAGTGACGCAGGCGTACGGCGAGGTGCCGGAGCAGGTCGAGGTGCGCGAGGGACCGGTGCGCTACCTGGTCGATCCGTGGCATGGGCAGAAGACCGGCCTCTTCCTCGACCAGAGCGAGAACCACGCCGCGGCGGCCTCCTATGCGCGCGGCCGGGCTCTGGACGCATTCAGTTATCACGGCGGGTTCGCGCTGCGACTGTCGCCACACGTTGACCACGTCGTGGCGCTCGATGCATCGGCCGACGCCGTCGCGGCGATTGCGGCCAATGCGTCGCGACAGCAACTGACCAACGTCGAGGCACGAGAGGCGAACGTCTTCGATGCGCTGCGCGAGTTCGAGCGCGGCGATGAGAGGTTCGACACGATCGTCCTGGACCCGCCGGCGTTCGCCAAGCACAAGGGCGCGGTGCCCAAGGCGATCAGCGGCTACAAGGACATCAACCTGCGCGCGTTGCGCCTGCTGCGGCCCGGCGGGCATCTCATCACGTGCACGTGCTCGGCGCACGTCGACGAGGGCATGTTCGGCGGCATCATCCTGTCGGCTGCCACCGACGCGCAGATTCCCGTCGTCGTCGTCGAAAAGCGGATGCAGGCCCGCGACCATCCGGTGTTGCTCAGCGTGCCCGAGACGTACTACCTGAAGTGCTTCATCCTGCGCCGGGCGGCGTGAGACGGTCGCCGGCCTGATTGGCCGGCGCCGCCTTCAAGAGCGGCTCAGAGAGCCGCCCCTACCGTCCTTGAAATGCGTAAATGCGGAATGCGGGATCTCTAAAGCATCGTCGCAAATCGGTAGGGACGCGCCGCCGGCGCGTCCGCTCACACGGCCGGCTCGGCGAGCCGGCCCTACCGAGTCAGACCGCAGCCGGTTAGCCTTCGGGTTGCGAAGGCCGACGGCCGAATGACGAAGGCCGAGGCCCTCACGTCTGTCGTCGTGTCGTGCGATGGGTGGGCGTCGCCGTCCACGGATCTTCGGGCCAGGGATGCTTCGGGTACCGGCCGCGCAGTTCCTTCCGCACGTCGGTGTAGGTGGTCGTCCAGAAGCTGCGCAGGTCGCGCGTCGTCTGTACCGGACGGCCGTTCGGGGCCAGGAGCTCGAAGACGACCGCCTCACGCCGCGGGCCGATGCGCGGCGTGTCCGCCAGGCCGAACAGCTCCTGCAGCTTCACCGCTGCGCGCACGCTGCCGTCCGCATCGTAGGTCAAGGCTGCAGTGCGACCGCTCGGTAGAGGCAATCGCTCCGGTGCATCGGTGCTGATTTGCTGACGTATCTCCCACGGCAGCGCGGCTTCGATATCCAGATCGTCCAGTCGATTGGTCTCGGTCGCGGCCTGCGACACCGCCGCGTCGACGGCATCACCGCGTCCGACGAACGCGAGCCGCGCCAGCAGCCGGACATCACGCTCCGAGCGCGGCGCAGCGTGCCAGGCCGACGCCAGCGCCGCGTGATCCTCCGGGCGCGGACGCTCGTCCTGCTCGTGGAGCACGAGCGCGTCGTACATGCGGCGCACCGTCACACGGAGCCGACCCTCGTCGTCCACCCACGCTCGCCGCGCCGTGGCTGTCGGCTTCAGCCACGCCTTGTCGACACCACTGGCGAGGGTGACCTGCGTGTCGCGGTCCTCGATCGCACGCACATCGAGCGCGACGAGAAACTCTTCGTCCCGCACGCCGCTCGCCGCGGTGAGTCGTGCCCCGGAGCCGGTCGAGAGCAGCAGCGCGTCCGTCCGCGGCGCACGCCGCTGCGCGACCCGGTCCGGGTAGCCGGCGAGCACGGCGCGGCGCAGCGTCTCTTCGCTGCCGTCGGCAGATGCGGACCCACGTGCACCCGGCACCGGATGCCGCGCGTCCGAGGCGGCGCGCACGATCGCGTCGGCTGCCCGCCTCAGGTGCGGGACGTCGCGAGCGGTTGCAAGCAACGACAGCACGTCTGACGACGTCGTGCGGCCGTCGGGGACGAGAAGACCTCCCTCGGACAGCACGGCGGCGGCAAGGCAGACGTCGCGGCTGGCTGTATCGAGCACCATGCGCGCCAGGCGTGGCGATACCGGGAGCCTCGCCATCGAGCGGCCCGTGGCGGTGATCGCGACTGGTCCACCGGCGACCGCGTCGACGGCACCGAGTCGTTGCAGCAGCACGAGTCCGTCGCGCACGCGAAACGCGGCCGGCGCTTCGAACCATTCGAACTGGTCGACGGCGCCGCCCCAGGCGAGGATGGCGAGCAGCAGCGGCGTGAGGTCGACGCGGGCGATGTCGGGCTCCCGGAACGGACGGAGCCGATCCTGCGCCGACCAGAGACGGACCGCGGTGCCCGGGCCGAGACGCGCGGCACGACCGGCGCGTTGATCCGCAGCGTCGAGCGACACGCGCTCGGTCTGCAGCATGTCGATACCGCGCGCCGCATCGTAGCGCGCGACCTTCTGGAGGCCCGTGTCGACCACGGCACGAACGCCGGGGACGGTCACCGATGTTTCGGCGAGATTGGTCGCGAGCACAACCCGTCGGGCCGTGCCGGGAGTGAGCACGGCGTCCTGCGCATCCGGCGGCAGGCTGCCGTGCAGCGGCAGCACGTCCACCGCATGCCGGGTGGCCACTCCGGCGAGCGCTCGCGCCGCGGCGTCGATCTCCCGTGCACCAGGCAGGAAGCTCAACACGTTGCCGTCGCTGCCCGTCAGCAGATTGTCGACGACCGGGGCGAGTGAGGCACCAGGCGCGTAGCGGATGTCCAGCGGGTGCGCGGCCCCAGCCACGTCGAGGACGGGACAGTCGTCGAGGAACCGCGAGATCGGGCCGGCGTCGATCGTCGCCGACATCACCACGAGCTGCAGGTCGTCGCGTGCCAGCCACGCCTGCTTCAGGAGCGCGATACCGAGGTCGGCATGCACGCTGCGTTCGTGGAACTCGTCGAGCACGACCGTACGGAAGTCGGTCAACAGCGGGTCCTGTTGCAGGCGTGCGGTGAGGATGCCCTCGGTGGCGAAGAGCACGCGTGTGTCGGGACCGAAGCGCGGCTCGAACCGCACGTGCCAGCCGACCTCGCGGCCGAGTGTCCAGCCGCGTTCCTCGGCAACGCGGCGCGCCAGTGAGCGGGCGGCAGCGCGACGTGGCTGCAGGACGAGCACCGGGCCGTCGGTCGCCAGCGCAGGCGGTACCCGCGTGGTCTTGCCGGCGCC
>DATJTM010000125.1:0-5474 GCA_035503395.1 Luteitalea sp. | reverse complement strand
CACGGCCGTCAGCTCGCAGCAGTCGCTCCAGGCCTTCCTCACCAGCCGCAACGTCGCGTTCAAGTCGTTCTGGATCGTGAACGCGCTGAAGATCACGGCCGACAAGGCGCTCATCGACGAGATCGCGAAACGCCCGGACGTGGCCAAGGTCGTCCCCGCGCACACGTATCAGATCCCTCCGTTGCAAAAGCGCGCGCCCGACTCGAAGAGCGTGCAGGCGCTCGAGTGGGGCCTCGAAAACATCCGCGCCCCCGAGGCGTGGGCGGCGTTCGGCGCTCAGGGTGATGGCATCGTCGTCGCCAACATCGACACCGGCGTGCAATACGACCATCCCGCCCTCGTCAACCAGTATCGCGGCAACCAGGGCGGCAGCTTCGATCACAACTACAACTGGTTCGATCCGTCGGGCATCTGCGGCTCGCCGAGCAACGGCCCGTGCGACAACGTCGAGCACGGCACGCACACGATGGGCACCATGGTCGGCGACGACGGCGCCGGCAACCAGATCGGCGTCGCCCCGCACGCGCGCTGGATTGCTGCCAAGGGTTGTGAAGACCTCGGCTGCAGCGACGAGGCCCTCCTGAGCTCGGGCCAGTGGCTGCTCGCGCCCACCGATCTCAACGGCGAAAACCCGCGGCCCGATCTGCGCCCGAACATCATCAACAACTCGTGGAGCGGCTTCGGCGGCGATCCGTTCTATCAGGAAGTGGTGCAGGCCTGGGTCGCGGCCGGCATCTTCCCCGCGTTTGCGGCGGGCAACGACGGCGATTTCGGCTGCGGCACCACCGGCTCCCCGGGCGACTTCCCCGAGTCGTACGCCGTCGGCGCCTACGACATCAACAACTTCATCGCCTCGTTCTCCAGCAAGGGCGCGTCGCTGTTCGACGGCTCGATCAAGCCTGACATCGCGGCTCCGGGCGTCGACGTGCGCAGCAGCGTGCCGGGCGGCTACGCGCTCTTCAGCGGCACTTCGATGGCCACGCCACATCTCGCGGGCGCCGTCGCGCTGCTCTGGTCTGCGGCGCCGACGTTGATCGGCGACCTGCCCAACACCTTCGCCCTCTTGAACCAGACGGCGATCGACACGTCCGATCTGTCGTGCGGCGGCACCGACGGCGACAACAACGTGTGGGGCGAAGGCCGGCTCGACGCCTTCGCGGCCATCGATCAGGCGCCGCGCGGCCCGACGGGCATCCTCTCCGGCATCGTCGCCACCAGCAGCAAGCGCCCCTTGCCGGGCGCCCGCGTGCGCGCCGAGAACGCCGACACCGTGCGCGACACCTACGCCGATGCCGACGGCAACTACCGCATGCGCCTGTCTGTCGGTAGCTATACCGTCACCGCCAGCGCGTTCGGCTTCGTCACCTACGGCGTCGAGAACGTCGTCGTCGACGAGAACGAGACGACCATCAAGGTCTTCTCGCTACGGCCTGCGCCCACGTTTGCGGTGTCGGGCAGCGTGCGCGACTCGAGTGGAGCGCCGCTCGCCAACGTGCCGGTGACGATCGTCGGCACGCCGCTGCCGCCCGCCATCACCGACGCCGAAGGCGCTTTCAGCTTCGCCTCCGTTCCACAGGGCACCTACCAGGTCACGGCAGCGCCCGGCGGCTGCTACACCAACGTGACGCAGGAGCTCGTCGTCGATGGCACCGAAGTCCTCGACTTCGTGTCGCCACAGCGCACCGACAACTTCGGCTATCACTGCCAGCCCGCAAACTTCGAGTACATCGAGGCCAACACCGTGCTGCCGCTGACGGGTGACGACTCGGCCACCGTCGTGCAGCTGCCGTTCCCCTTCAGCTTCTACGGTCAGGAGTACAACTCCGTCGAGGTCGGTACCAACGGCTACATCCAGTTCGGCACGCCGCAGTTCTTCTCGGACTTCGTCCACACGGCAATCCCCAATCCGACCGTGCCCAACACGGCGATCTACGCCCTCTGGGACGACCTGATCGTCGATGTCGGCGGCTCGGTCCGCACCGAGCTCGTGGGCACCGCTCCCGATCGCCAGTTCGTCATCGAGTGGCGCGACGTCAACTTCCTCGCCGACTTCAGCCTCAGTGTGCGCTTCGAGATCGTGCTGCACGAAGACGGCCGCATCCTCACGCAGTACTACACGGCCGATCCCGAGCCGCAGCAAAAGGGCTCATCGGCGACCGTAGGCCTCGAGAACGAGACGGGCACCGACGCCTTCCAGTACTCGTTCAATAGCCAGAGCCTCTCGTCGGGCCTCGCCATCCTGTACGACTTCCCGCCCTCGGGTGTCGTGCGCGGCGTCGTCACCGAAGCAGGCTCGGGTGAAGCGGTGGCCGGCGCCAGCGTCGAGGCCACGAGCGGCGGCACGGTCGTCCGCACCGCACGCACCGCTGCCGACGGCCGCTATGCCTTCCAGATCCCGGTGGGCAGCTACACCGTCACGGCGAGCAAGCGCAACTACGGCACCGCGACGGCCACGGCGAGCATCGAAGAAGACCAGACGGTCAACCTCGACTTCCAGCTCGACACCGCGCGCCTCGCGCTGAACCCGACGGCGCTCCAGCTCACCGTGCCCGCCAACCAGCAGCGCACGCGCAGCCTCACGCTGCAAAACACCGGCACGTTGCCCTTCACGTTCAGCCTGCGCGAAGCCGGCGGCGCTCGCCAGCGCAGCTCGTTCAGCGCCGGCATCGCTGCCAACATCCCGCGTCCGATCAACCCGGCCGCGAGCGACACCCGCGATCTGCTCGGCTCCGGTCGAAAGCCCTCCGGCTGGGTCGCGGAGCAGGGCGACGTGCTCAGCTCGTTCACGCCCACCGGCATGTCGCTCGCCTGGGGCGTCGGCTACACCGGCAACCTCTGGCTCTCCGACTTCAATCTCCTGAGCGCCGCGGAGTTCACGGTCGAGGGCGCGCCCACCGGCCGTCAGTGGCCGGCGACCTGGGGTGGGCTCGGCGTCGCCGATCTCGCGTTCGACGCCGGACGCGGCCTGCTCTGCGAAGTGGCCGTCGAAGGCGCGGGCAACGGCATCTATTGCATCAACCCCGACACCGGCGAGCTCGTCAGCTCGATCACCGGCGCCTTCCCGTGGACGGCGATCTCCCAGCGCGGCCTCGCCTACCGCCCCGACGACGACAGCTTCTACATTGGCGGCTGGAACGAGGGCGTCCTCTACCACATCGCGGGCCTCTCCAGCCCGAACCCGGGCGAGGTCATCAGCAGCTGCACCCCGTCTGATCTCGCCATCTCCGGCCTCGCCTGGAATGACTCGGTCAACGCGCTCTGGATGGCCACCAACAGCGACACCGACACCATCTACGAACTCAACCCCGACGACTGCACCGTCCTCGCCACCCTCGCCCACCCCGCACCCGGCTTCAACGGAGGCGGCCTCGAGCTCGACGAGAGCGGCAACCTCTGGATGATCTCCCAGTTCCCCAACCAGGTGTACCTCGTCGACAGCGGCGTCCCGTCCTTCTCGGACGTGCCGTGGCTCAGCGAGGCTCCGGACACCGGCAGCGTCGCGCCAGGCGAAACGGTCACCGTCACGGTCACCATCGACACCACCGGGCTCACCCCGGGGGCCTACCTTGCCGCGCTGTTCGTGCAGACGGATGCCGGCGTCGGCGGCACCCAGCGCATCCCCGTCAGCTTGCTGGTGCCCGCCTTCCAGCAAGCCGTCGACGTCGGAAGTGCGACGAGCTACGTCGACAGCGTTGGCGAAACCTGGGGCGCTGACCAGGCGTTCGCGCCCGGCAGCTGGGGCTACTTGCAAGAAGGTGCCGGGCCCGTCTCCGTCAGTGCCGACATCGCTGGCACGGACGACCCGGTCCTCTACCAGACCCAGCGCGTCGACCCGTACGCCTACAGCTTCGACCGCGTGCCCAACGGCCTCTACCAAGTCGAGCTCGGCTTTGCAGAGCTCACGGCCCTCTCGTTCGGCGAACGCCTGTTCGACGTCGTCATCGAGAACACCGAAGTCCTTCCGGCGCACGACATCCGGTTCGACGCGGGGGCAGCCCGCACTGCCGACACGCACACCTTCTTCGTCGAAGTAGCGGACGGGCGTCTCGACATTCGGTTGATTCCGAACACGGGGTTCGCCGAGCCCGTACTGAATGCGTTGCGAGTGACGCATCGGACGGATCGGTAAGGCCTCCGAAAGCGGGTGAGGGCAGCGATCGAGCTGCCCCCTCGAGCCCCGTTGCAGTTCGCGACCTTTGTCGGAAGACGGTCGTGGACTGTGGCGGGGCTGCTGCTTTTCCGCCAGCGGCCGTTCCTCAAACCTTGCCGCCCGACAGGTGAGGTGACCGTGGAGACTAGAACGACCGCCGAAGCCAAACCCGCGAGTACGAGCACGTCTGCCGCCGTGATGACCGTCGAGGAGTTCGCGGCATACTCCCACGACGAATTGGTCGCTCACCCCTACCAATACACACCGCAGTTCTATGTCGACCAGTATCGAAGTCTCCTCCAGGGGGGAGACTTGTTCTTCAATGGCTGGGCCCTGATCGGCGGCGGAATCTGGCTGATGCACCGCAAGCTCTACGTCGTGGGCATCGCGGTCTTCATCGTCGAACACGCGCTGATCCCCTTGTCCTCCTTCCTGCTCTTCCTGTTGTCTCGATTCGTATTCGCGTTCGTCGCCAGCCCATTGTATTTCGCCGCAGCTCAGAGGGCGGTCGATCGCTCGAGACGAGACGGCGTGACAGACCAAGAGCGCCTCCAACAACTGAGCCGGCAGGGCGGCACGAACCAGTGGTTGGCCGATCTGGCGGTTACAGCCTCCTTCATCTGGTGGTCAGCCATTCTCGCGCAGCAATAGGCGACGCCGGCGGCACGCATTCCCCACACCGAAGCCGACAGCCGAGCCGTGCCGGAAGCCATCGAGCGCGACGCTCTGGACGCTGACCGACGGGTAGCGAGCGCGCTTGCCCAGCGGCGCCAAGGCCTTGGCGCACGCCAACGATCGAGCACGCCAGGCTGAGGCCCGCTCCAAGCCGCATAGCAAGCCCGGACGTGCCGTCACGCCCGCCAACGCCTCCAGCTACTCCACCCCCAAATACTCCGTCACCGCCTGCGCGCACTCCCCATCCCGAAAATACCTCACCCGCACGCTGAGCTCTCCAGTCGGCTCGATACTCACGAGCTTCGGCACCTGCTGCAGCCCGCCATCCAGGTCACCCGTGCTGCATCCCGGCGCATCCTCCGTCTGCACGAACTCCCGAGCGGGCAGGTTCAGCACGAACCCGTCGAGTGGTCCATCCTTCATGACGCGCTCGCAGGCCGTGGCATCACACTCGAACGGCTGCAACGCGGCCGGTTGATACGTGCCGTCCAGGCAGTGCGCCTCGGGGTGAGCGTGCTGCAGATTGGACGGGTTCGGTCGTTCGTCGCGCAGGGGCACCCACTCGTTGCCTCGTTGCTGCCCGGCGCGCGCGATGTCGTCGCACGGGTGGAGCCACACGTCATCGGTGCGGGTGGAGAGGCGAACGAAC
>DATJTM010000124.1:0-10184 GCA_035503395.1 Luteitalea sp. | reverse complement strand
CGACCCGTGTCTCGGCCAGCGCGCAGTTCATGCGTCTGGACAACGTGCCTGACTATGGACTACCGGCCGCCGCGTATCCGAACGGTCCGCTGACCGTCGGCGGCTTCACGGCCAGCCGCCCTGTGGACCAGACGAACTTCTACGGCACGCCCGGCGCCGACTTCGACGATGTGTCGCAGGACAGCTACCTGGGCAAGGTCGAGCACGACATCCGTTCCGGACTGACGCTGCGCAACCAGACGCGCTACAACAAGACGCATCGGCTCGCCGTCATCACCGCGGCCAACAGTGGCACGGCCTTCAACCCGGCGACCGAGGAGCTCACGCTCACGCGTCAGGCGAACGACCGCGAGAACAAGATCTTCTCGAACCAGACCAGTGCCTCGATCCGGATCCTCAGTGGCAAGGTCACCCACGAGCTGAACACGGGCGTCGAATACCTGGCCGAAGATCAGTGGGCACCGGGTCTGATTGGGTTCGGCACGCGCTCTCCGATCAGCATCTACGCGCCCGACCCCAACGCAGTGGTCACCGGATTCAACCTGGTGCCGAGCGGCGCGTACACCAAGGGCGGCACCGACACGATCGCCGGCTACCTGTTCGACACGGTGAACGTCGGCCGGGTGCAGCTCTCGGGCGGCGTGCGAGTCGATCGCTACGACACGTCGTACGACTCGATGGCGACCACGGGCGTGTTGACGTCGATCGACGCCGACGGCACGGTCTGGAGTGGCAAGGCCGGCATCCTGTACCGCCTCCACGCGCTCGGCAACGTGTACGCATCGGTGGGGCGTGCGGTGACACCGCCAGGGACGGCCAACTTCACGCTCAGTGCCGCCGACAACAACGCCAACAACCCGAACGTCGATCCGCAGATCTCGATCAACTACGAGGTCGGCACCAAGTGGGACCTGTTCAACCGCCGCCTGGCCGCCAGCCTTGCGACGTTCTGGACCAGCAACACGAACGTCATCTACACGATCGACGCGACGACCGTGCCGCCGACGTTCAACCAGGACGACAAGCAGAAGGTGACCGGCGCGGCGCTCGGCCTCGTCGGCCGCCTCAACGACAACTGGGACGTGATGTTCAACTTCGCCCTGATGAACACCGAGAACCAGTCCCAGAATCCGGCGGTCGCTGGACGCTGGCTGACGCTCGCCCCCGAGACGTCGGGGTCCATCTGGACGACCTACCGCACGCCGATCAAGCTGCGGATCGGCGGCGGCCTGCGCTATCAGGGCGACGCCTACGTCAACGCGGCCAACACCATCGTGCTGCCCTCGGCGACGGTGGTCGACGCGATGGCCGAGTACCCGCTGCGTGACTCGCTGGTGCTGCGACTGAACGTCTACAACCTGACCGACGAGTTGTACATCCGCTCGATCAACAACAACGGCGGACGCTACAACCCGGGCCCGAAGCGTTCGGCACTGCTGTCGCTCGGCTTCAACTTCTGATCCGTGTCCGACCCCGCCCTTCCCTCCCAGGGCACTTCCCCGACGGCCGACTTCCAGTCGGCCGTCGCTGCGTGTACCTGTCTCGACGACTACGAGGCGCTGGCCCGGCAAGCCCTCGATCCACGCGTGTGGGCCTACCTCGCGGGCGGTGGGGCCGACGAATTCACCCTGCGCTGGAACCGCGAGGCCTTCGCCTCGGTCATGTTGCAGTCACGGGTGCTGGCCGACATGGCGGGGGCCCATACGCGACTGACCCTGTTCGAGCAGCCCTTCGACTATCCGATCCTCCTCGCGCCGGTGGCGCACCAGACGCTGTTCCATCAGGACGGTGAACTGGCCACGGCGCGCGGCGCCTCCGCAATGCGGGCCGGGCAGATCGTCAGCATGCAGGCGAGTACCTCCTTTGAGGCGATCGCGCAGCAGTCGACGGTGCCGCCCTGGTGCCAGGTGTATCCGCTCCGCGACGACACGCTGATGGCCGAACTCGTCGCCAGGGTCGAGCGGGCCGGCTATCGCGCCATCGTCGTCACCGCCGATGCACCGGTGAACGGCCTGCGCAATCGTGAGCAGCGCACCGGCTTCACCTGGCCCGACAGCGTGCGCGCGGTGAACCTCCCAGGCGGTGCACTGCCGCAGCCGGACCTGCCGGCGCCGCCTGCGAGCCCTCTGTTCTCGGGCTTCCTGCACGAAGCGCCCACCTGGCCTGCGTTGCGGCGGTTGCTGCGCGTCACTCGCCTGCCGGTGCTGCTGAAAGGCGTGCTGTCGGTCGAAGACGCGCAGCGCGCCGTCTCTGAAGGTGTCGCCGGCCTGATCGTGTCCAACCACGGCGGCCGTGTCCTTGACACCGTTCCCGCCACGCTCGATGCGCTGCCCCCCATCGTCGAGGCAGTCGGCGATCGGACGCCGGTGCTCCTCGACGGCGGGATCAGGCGCGGGACCGACGTCTTCAAGGCGTTGGCGCTGGGGGCGCGCGCTGTCCTGGTCGGCCGTCCGTACATCCATGGACTGGCCGTGGCCGGCCCCGCCGGTGTGGCGCACGTGCTGGCCTTGCTGCGGGCCGAACTCGAAGTCGCGATGACGCTGACGGGCTGCAGCAGTCTGACCCGGATTGGCCGTCACGCCCTCTGGACTGGCGGCTACGCGCGGGACCGGCTCATCCCGTAGTCCCAGGCTCCCCACGAACAGCGTCGCCGGCTGCCGCGACATCACGGCAGCGGTAACGGCTTGCCCTAACTTTAGGAACGAGTACACTGCCGGTCCTGGCGTATGCCGGATCGTTCTTCGCTCTCCCGGGATGTGCGTGGACTCGTCACGCGGGGTCGCGGTCACCTCAGACGCACCCTCGCCACGGCCGTGCTCGGCCTGCTGGCTGCCGTGCTGCCCGCGTACGCCCAGACGCCCTCGTCGCTCGTCCTGCTCCTCCACTCGTACGACAGCACCTACGCCTGGACGACGGAAGAACAGGAAGGCATTCTCGAAGCCCTGTCGCCCCTGGGGGTAAGCGCGGCCGTGCGGGTCGAATATCTCGACGCGCGCCGTGATGCCCGTCGCGACCTGCGGGACGCGGTGGCCACGCTGCTCTCGGTCAAGTACGCCGCCGTCAAACCGCGCGTCATCATCGCCACCGACGATGCGGCGGTCGAGTTCCTGCTGGAACGCCCCGATCTCTTCCCGAACGTGCCGGTCGTGTTCGGCGGCGTCAACAGCGCCGTCCTCGTCGGACGCCTGCCGCGCACTCGATTCACGGGCGTCACCGAACCAACCGACACCGGCGACTTCATCCGGCAACTGCTCGCCGTGCGTCCCGGTACGCGCCGTGTGTTCATCGTCACCGACAACACTCAGGCCTCGGTCGAACTGACACGCGACATCTCGGAGGCGGCGCGGCAGGCCTCGCTGGCCGTCACGCCGCTGTCGGGAGAACGGCTCCACTTCGACCAGATCCTCAACGCGCTGCGGACCGAAACGCGAGCCGGCGATCTGGTGGTGCTGCGGCCGATCCGGGCCGACGTCACCGGCCAGGCCCTCGATGCGGAACAGACGACGGCCGCCGTGGTGTCCGCCTCGCGCGCGCCCGTCGTCACGCCCAGCCTGAGCGAACTCGGGCAGGGACTGCTCGCTGGCGTCGTCAGTCAGGGACAGCGGCACGGTCGACTCGTCGGCGCCAAGGCCCTGGCGGTGCTGCGTGGCGAGAATGTCGCCGACCTGCCGATCGAGTCAGCCATCGACGACCAGCTGATGTTCGACGCGCGCGAGCTGGCGCGCTGGGGCATTTCGGAGCGGACGCTGCCGCCGGACGTCCTCGTCGTCAATCATCCTCCGAGCTTCTACCGCACCCACAAGGCCGTGATTTGGGGCGGCGCCACCGTGCTGGTGGTGCAGTCGGTGGTGATCGGTGCGCTCGTGCTGACGGTACGCGCCCGTCGCCGGGCGCAGCGGACGCTCGAGCGTCAGGCGTCGCAGCTGCAGGCCTCGCACCAGGCACTCGATCGCGCCCATCAGTCGCTGTTGCAGGAGCAGGAAGGCCGCCGGAAAGCCGAGGAGTCGCTCGGGCAGGCGCAGAAGATGGAAGCACTCGGGCGACTGGCCGGCGGCGTCGCGCACGACTTCAACAACCTGCTGACCATCATCCTCGGCCACAGCGCGCTGCTGCAGGACCGGCTGCCAGCGGGCACGGACCTCCGGGTCGGTGCAACCGAGATCCGCCAGGCCGGCGAGCAGGCCGCCACGCTCACGCGTCAGCTGCTGGCGTTCAGCCGCAAGCAGGTCGTGCCGGTGCGGCCGCGCGACGTGCGTTCGGCGGTCCTCCAACTCGAGCCCATCGTCCGCCGGCTGCTGCCCGACAGCATCGAGATGCACCTGCAGCTGGACCCGTCGCTGCCACCGGTGATGATTGGCGAAGGTCAGATCGAGCAGATCGTCCTGAACCTGACGGCCAACGCGCGCGACGCGATGCCCGACGGTGGTCGCCTTGACGTCGAGACCATGGCGGTCAGACTGGACGAGCCGTTGCTGGCGGATCCGGACGTCAACGCCGGGGACTACCTGCGCCTGCGGGTCAGTGACACCGGCGAGGGCATGGACGCCGAGACGCAGCGCCGCATCTTCGAGCCCTTCTTCACCACGAAAGCGGCCGGCCGCGGCACCGGCGTCGGCCTCGCGACCGTCTACGGCATCGTCAAGCAGCATGGCGGCGGGGTCGGCGTGACGAGCGCCCCGGGGCAGGGCACGACGTTCGCGATCTATCTGCCGTTGCCGACCGGCCAGCCGCAGAGCGACGACACGCCGGCACCCGTCAGCATCCGCTGACGCAACGACTGATGTGCCCTGCCGCTACTCGCGGCGCTGGCGGGCGCTGATCGCGTCCCGGAACTCATGACGCAGCGTCGTGACGTCCGAGCGCTCGAGCCGCAACACGCTGGCGATGCGGCTGATCTCGTTGTCCTCGACCGCCGTGATGCCGTGCTGCGCCGACACGGTGAAGAGCGCCCGCAGCAAATCGAGCTTCTCCTCGCGCGTGGCCAGCAGCTCGAATTCGCGTGCCACCTGGTAGTCCTCGGCGGCACCGTGACTGCTCGTCGCCTGGACGGCGAGCTGCACGAGATGACGGGCCTGTTCCGGTGAGACGTCGGCTTCGGTGGCCAGGCGCCCTTCCATCGTCGCCCGCTCGTCGGGGCTGACGTCGTGGTCGGCGAACGCGACCCGGCCCAGCAGGTATGCAAACGCCGCCAGCATCCGGGCTCGCTCGGCCGGCACCTGCGTCAGGACCGTGGCGATCTCGCGGACCGTTTCCGTCTCGTGATCCGGACCGTCGTCGGCCGACAGGCCGAGCGTCTTGAAGAGGGCGGAGAGCATCAGCGTTCCGGCTTGAAGATGGCGCCGAGCACCCAGCTCACGACGCTGACCAGCAGGGCCCCGATGACGGCGCTGCCGAAGCCGGCGACGCTGAAGCCGGGCACGATCGCAGCCGCCAGGCCGAAGGCCGCCGCGTTCACCACCAGGTAGAACAGGCCGAGCGTGACGATGGTGATGGGCAGCGTCAGGATGGTCAGCACCGGCCGTACCAGTGCGTTGACGAGGCCGAGGACCAGCGCCGCGATCAGGAGCGCCTGCACCGACGTGACGGTCACGCCGGGCACGAGGTAGGCCGCCACCCACAGTGCCGCCGCGACGATCGCCCAATGGACGAGGAAGCGCATCCGGCAACGATAGCAGAGGCCCCGCCACCCTCGGGCCGCAGGCGGCATCCTGGGCATTGGGCCTGTGCCTGACCACCAGACCGGCATGCCACCGGTGACCTCGTTCCTGTACCCGTTACCCCGCACCCGGTTCCCGGTTCGTTCGTCGTTCGTCGTTCGTCGTTCGTCGTCTTACGATGGTGCCGTGGCCGATCCCGTGATCTCCGACCGACCGCTGCGCCTCGACGTGTGGCTCGACGTCGCCTGCCTGTGCAAGACCCGGTCGGAGGCCCAGCGCGCGATCAAGGGCGGCAAGGTCGAGGTCAACGGCGAGAAGCCGAAGCAGAACCGCGAGGTCAAACCGGGCGACACCATCACGCTGACCCGCCCCCTGGGCCGCAAGCAGGTCGTCAGGGTGCTCGGCACCGCCGAACAGCACCTCCCCAAGGCGGACGCCAAAGCCCTGCTGTTCGACGATGTCACGCCGGAGCCGACGCCCGAAGAGAAGGCCTTCCAGCAGCTGCTGCGGGACACCCGCCCCCGGGGTCCCGTCGTCGCCCCGGACAAACGACAACGGCGGGAGCTGCGGCGGCTTCGGGGTCGGGAGTAAGGCAAAAGCCCAAAGTCTAAAGTCAGAAGTCAGAAGGAAGGGCGCGACGGTAATGGCCACCCGCCTTTCTTGTGACTTTGACCTTGGGACTTCTGACTTTCGGGGTGTTATACTCCAGTGTTTGCACCGACCGGGTGGCACGCGCGCCCGGGCCGCGTGAGGACCCTGGCGGTCCGTGACCAGCGCGTAGGCAGAGCGGAGTTGTTGTTGTGGCAAATCACGAATCGGCGCTGAAGGCGCACAAGCAGAGCGTGGCCAATCGCGAGCGGAACCGTCAGGCGCGCACGCGTCTCCGGTCGGCGCTCAAGGCGATCCGCAAGTCGCTGACTGCCGGTGATGCCAATGGCGTCAAGGCCGGGTTGAACGAGACGGTGTCGTTGATCGACAAGATGGCCAAGAAGGGCGTCATCCACGACAACGCGGCGGCGCGCTACAAGTCGCGCATCGCGAAGCGCCTCAACGGCCTCGCGGCGTAAACGGCCGGCCGGCGCCTGCCGGCCCCCGTGTTCCACCCGCCCCGCCGTACCCCGAGCGAGGGCGAGGCCCGCACAGTTCCACCACCAGCCGTTCCAGTACGACCTGCGGATTGCGTCCGAGCTTGCTCGCGGAATCCGCTTCGTACAGCGCGCGCACGGCGCCCACGACCCGTTCCGGCGCCACCTGCGGCATCTTGCTGCGGATCCACCAGCCCAGCTGCCCCAGCATCTGGAACGGCGACGAGCCGTTCTCGACCATCAGCTGCACGTGGCGGAGCGCCGTCGCCGCGTCGGCGGCAGCGATCGCATTGGTCACCGCCCAGTCGTCGAACTGCTGCGCCGCGCCGACCACCACCTTCACGTCGGCCTCGGTGATCGCCGCCGCATCGCCGACGAACAGCACCAGCGTATCGAGGTCTTTCCGTAAGCGGACGATGTCGGGTCCGGCCCGTTCGACGAGCGCGGTCAGCGCGGCCGCGTCCATGCGCTTGCCGGCGGCTCTCGCCCGCTCGGCCGCGAACTGCATGGCGTCGCGCAGTGCCGTCTGTGCGCCGTTGAAGCCATCGACGTTGAAGCCGTCGCAGGCGATCGTCACGGCGTGCCGGTCGAACGCCTTACCGAT
This sequence comes from Luteitalea sp., assembly GCA_035503395.1. Lineage (GTDB taxonomy): Bacteria > Acidobacteriota > Vicinamibacteria > Vicinamibacterales > Vicinamibacteraceae > Luteitalea. The sequence goes on along the minus strand of DATJTM010000124.1, from coordinate 2,838 downwards.
CTTCGTGCTGCGGTTGACGTCGGTGCCGACGAGCACCAGCACGGTGGACGGCTCGGGGCTGGCCACGTAACCGTCGAGCCCACCCGGATCGGCGGGCGCCTCCTCGGCACCGCCGTCCTCATCGGCGTCGGCGGCCTTCTTCCGGCCCTTGAACAGCCGTTCGATGTGGCTGAAGACGACAACGCGTCGATCGCCGAGCATCGGCAGCGTCCGCGCCGCGACGATCACGTCGTCGGGCCGGGCGTCACCCGCGGTGAAGCGCTCGACGTTGAAGGCGCGCAGGTCGTCCTCGACCTGCCCGACGAGCGCGGCCACGACTTCGTCCTTGCCGACTTCGTCGTCGCCGATCACGAGGTAGACCGGCGCAACCTTGCCTGCCTCGAGTGCGGCCGTCAGTTCACGCGGCGTCATGGCTCGCGCTAGAACGCCTCGAGGATCGACGCCACCGTCCGGCGCGCCACGTTCTCGGCGATGCGTTCGGAGGCGGTGCGGTTCTGCCCGAGGAAGGCGGAGGCGTCGTTGGAGCTCTGCCCCGTCGTCACGTCGTACTCATCGACGATTTCCAACGACGGGTTCTCCCAGATCACCTTGTTGGCTTTGACGTCCTTGAACTCGAGCTTCAGCATCACGCGAATGAGATAACGCGTGGCCTGGTTGTTCTCGTTGAAGCCGGCTGGCGACAACGAGACTTCGTTGATCGTGCCGTTCAGCAGCGCGTCGGCGCCGTCGGTCAGCGCGATCACCTGGTAGCGGCCACGTCCGAGGAACTCACTGCGCACGCGCTGCGTGATCTGCTGTTCGAGGTCGTACACCGAGGTGGTGTTGCCGAACACCGGGATGCCGATCACGCGGATATACGACGGCAGGAAGTTGCCGCGACCCGCCAGCGTGTAGCCACAGCCTGAGGGCAGCAGGCCTGCCGCGACGGCCACCGCGCTGCCGACGAAACGACGACGATCCAGGCGCGTCGTCTTCACTTGACCACCACGCTGACCAGGCGCCCGCCGGCGACGATCACCTTGACGATCGTCTTGCCGTCGGTGTGGGCGCGCACGCCGGGTTCGGCCAGCGCCGCCGCCTGCACGTCCGCGTCGGACGAACCCGCCGGCACCGTCACGCGCCCGCGGACCTTGCCGTTCACCTGCACGGGCAATTCGATGGCTTCCTCGGCCGCGACGGCCGCCTCGCTGGCCGGCCAGCCAGCGGCCACGAGGCCCTCCTGGTGGCCGAGCGCTTCCCACAACTCCTCGGCCATGTGCGGGGCGAACGGCGACAGCAGTCGCACGAGCGCCTCGACGGCCTCTCGCGCGACAGCCAGCGTGCCCGGCGTCGCGTCAGCGCCGACCGGCGACTCGACGCCGCCAGCGCGACGTCCCGGCTTGAACAGGCCGGTGGTGTCGCCGAATGCATACAGCTCGTTGACCAACTCCATCAGGCCGGAAATTGCGGTGTTGAGATGCACGCGCGGGTACAGGTCGTCGGTCAGCTTCGCGACGGTCTGGTGCGTCTTGCGACGCAGCGCGCGTTCGGGCCCACTGAACTCCCCGATGTCACCGACGCTCGGCGCGGTGGACAGGACTGAGGCGAGCGGCTCGACGAACCGCCACACCCGCGTCAGGAACCGGTAGCTGCCTTCGAGGCCGGTATCGGTCCACTCGACTTCCTTCTCGGGCGGCGCGACGAACATCACGTACAAGCGCAGCGCGTCGGCGCCGAACTTCGCGATCATCTCGTCCGGATCGACCACGTTGCCCTTGCTCTTGGACATGACCTGCCCGTCCTTGAGCACCATGCCCTGCGTCAGCAGGCGCGTGAACGGCTCGTCGTGGTCGACCATCCCGAGGTCGCGGAAGACGCGCGCGAAGAACCGCGAGTAGATCAGGTGCAGAATCGCGTGCTCGACGCCGCCGCTGTAGAAGTCGACCGGCGCCCAGTAGTTGCACTTCGCCGGGTCGAACGCCTGCTGGCCGTTCTTCGCGTCGGTGAACCGGTAGAAGTACCAGGACGAGTCGAAGAACGTGTCCATCGTGTCGGTCTCGCGCCGCGCGGCAGCGCCGCACTTCGGACACGACACGTTGACGAACTCGGGCAGCTGCGCCAGCGGCGATTCACCCTTGCCGGTGAACTCGACGATCTTGGGCAGCACCACCGGCAGCTGGTCGTCCGGTACCGGCACGACCCCACACGTCGGGCAATGGATGATGGGGATCGGCGTGCCCCAGTACCGCTGGCGCGACACCCCCCAGTCCTTCAGGCGGTACTGAATGGTCTTGCTGCCAACGCCGCGTGCCTCGGCGGAGGCCGCCATCTTCTGCCAGACCTCGTCGGTCGGCAGCCCCGAGAACTCGTCCGAGTTCACGCTCACGCCGTGCTCGGTGAACGCCGCGGTCATCGTCGCGCCGTCGGCCGCATCGCTGTCGGCCGGCTTGACGACGACCTGCACGGGCAGGCTGTACTTGCGCGCGAACTCGAAATCGCGCTCGTCGTGGCCAGGGACGGCCATGATCGCGCCGGTGCCGTACCCACCGAGCACGAAGTTGGCCACCCACACCGGCACCGTCTCGCCGGTGAACGGGTTCATCGCACGGCGGCCGGTGTCGAAGCCTTCCTTCTCGACCTCGCCCGACATCCGCCCCAGTCGATCCTGCTGCCGGAAGCGCTCGGCCTGCTTCCGGAAGGCAGCAGGGTCAGCCGATTCGGCCGCGAACCGTTCGACCAGTTCGTGCTCTGGCGCGATCAACACGAACGTCGCGCCGTAGATCGTGTCGATGCGGGTCGTGAAGATCTCGATGCCGTCGGCGGTGGCGCGTCCCAGGTCGTCAGCGATCGGGAACGTCG
>DATJTM010000123.1:0-3298 GCA_035503395.1 Luteitalea sp. | reverse complement strand
GCCGAGTAGATGCGGTTGCTCGTGTAGCGCGGGCGGTTGTCGGCCCCGGCAAACGTCGTCTGGGCTTCCGGCAGGTTGGCGTTGATGTAATAGATGCCGTTCACGTCGCGGTTGTAGATGAACTCCGCGGTACCGGTCAGGCCGAACGGGAGGCGCTGGTCGACGGCGATGTTCGTACGCCACAACTGCGGGAACTTGAAGTCGTTGTCGGTGACGGCGAACTCGCCGGAGAGCGTCGGCGCGCCGGTCACGTCCCCGGGCTTGTAGGCATTGGGATCCGGGTTGAACGGCCGGCTCGTGAGCGGCACGGTGGCCGTCTCGTCGAGCTGCGTGAAGCCGGTCAGGACGCCGGTGTTGCCAATCTGGTTCGACAGCCACACGTAGGCCGGACGGCCGGTGAAGACGCCGGTGCCACCGCGGACCTGCGTGTTGCGGTTCTCGTCCACCGCCCAGTTGAAGCCGACGCGCGGCGACCACAGCGGCTTGGCCTCGGGCAGCTTGCCGCTCGAGTACGTCACGGGCTGGCCTGCCTCGTTGCGGAAGCTGAGGGCGTCGAACAGCGGGTTCTCGAAGCCGGTGTCGCCGAAGCTGGCGACGTCGACGCGGACGCCGGCGGTGATCTTCAGGTTGTCGCGCACCGCCCATTCATCCTGCGCGTACGCGCCCGAGTACCACACCTCGAGCGGCTGAATCGGCTTCTCCATGCCGGGGATGTTGGCGTACCGCACCTGGAAGCGGCGCAGGCTCACCGGCGATACCGTGCGATTCGGGTTCGCGAGGTAGTCGTTGGCGTCGGTGTAGAAGTCGGCCAGCGAGTTGTAGACGTACACGCTCTGCGAACCCGGGAAGAAGACGTTCTCGGACTCGTAGCGCTCGGTCGTCACGCCGAAGGTCAGCGTGTGCTTGTTGGCGAACTTGGTGATGTTGTTCTGCAGCTGGAACGTGTTGTAGCGCAGCTCGTTGTTCGGCGTGAACGGCTCGACGCCGATCGAGGTGTAGAGCGTCGAGTTGTCGAGGATCTCGACCAGCGGGAACAGCCGGCCGTCGCCGCGCACCTGACGGCTCTCGTCCTGCTTCGAGTAGCCGACGATCAGGGAGTTGGCCAGCGTGCTGCCGAACGTGGCGTTCCATTCACCGATACCGGACCGGATGTTCTCCTTGATCTGGTAGTTGGAGTTCTGGAAGTTCATCGCGTTGGTGCTCGGCTGACGATTGCCGAAGCCGAGCGACGTCGAGTTGGACGACAACACGTCGGTGAGCGAGTTGAGGTGCGTGTACCGGAACGTGATCTTGTTGCTGGCGTTGAGGTTGTAGTCACCCTTCACCAGGTAGCGGCGGGCCGGGACCTCGAAGTCGTAGCCGGCGTAGGGGCCGGTCTGATAGCCGAAGCGATCGTTGAGGAACGTGCTCAGCGTGTTCAGGTCCGAGGCGAGCACGCGCGACACGCCGGGGCCGGTGGGCTCACCGCCGTTGTTGGCGCGCCACGTGTGACTGGGCTGCGTCAGGCTCTCGTCTTCGCCATTGAAGAAGAAGAACGCCTTGTTCTTCCAGATCGGGCCCGACGCCCAGCCGCCCCAGTTGGCGAACTCGAACGTGCCGACCGGCACGATGGCCGCACCGGCCTCGGTGCCGACCATGCTGTCGTCACGGAACTGGCGGTAGATCGAGCCGTGGAACTGGTTGCTGCCGCTGCGCGTGACGGTGTTGATGCCGGCGCCGATGAAGTTGCCCTGACGCACGTCGAACGGCGCGATGTTGACCTGGATCTGCTCGACGGCCTGCGGCGAGATCGGCGCGACGTTGGTGCGTTCACCAGGCTGCGCCCCCAGGCCGAACGAATTGTTGAAGTAGGAGCCGTCGACCGTGATGTTGTTCATGCGGCTGTCCTGACCGCCGATCGACATGCCGTTGGCCTGCGGGGTCAGTCGCGTGAAGTTCTCGAGACGGTTGCTGACGTTGGGCAGCAGCGCAATCTGATCGCGGCTCACGGTCGTCGAGGCGCCGGTGCGCTGCGTGCTGAAGATCGGGTCGTTGGTGGCCGATACGGTCACCGATTCTTCGACGGCGATGTTCTTGACCGAGACGTTGGCGTCGGTGGTCACGCCGAGATTGACGATGAGATCTTCGAGTGTGTAGGGCTCGAAGGCGTTGCCGCCACCGCCGCCCACATAGGTCACGGTGAGCACGTACGGGCCGCCGACGCGCATGTTCGGGATGAAGTAGCGGCCGTCGTCGCGTGACGTCGTCTCGTAATTGGTGCCCGAGGGCGTGTGAATGGCGATCACGCTGGCGCCGGTCACCGGTTGCCCCGCCGCATTGGTCACCACGCCGCCGAGCGAGCCCGTGGTCACACCCTGGGCGTCGGCGTGGCGGGCTGGGCCCACCAACGCGAGCACGGTCGCGAGTGCCAAGGCCGGCACGCGCCACATTCGCATTTCACGCATCCGCTGAAACGCACTCACCATGAATCACTCCTGTGTCCGAGACGCCTGGCGGGCGACGGACTGAACTGCGGGGAAGGGCTGCCGCGCCTGTATCGGCAGATCGCATCGAGCGTCTGCCACGCGGCACCTGCACTGCACACCGTCCGAAGCACCGGTACGGGAACGAGACCGCCTGACAGGCTACCAACGCCGTGTTTCGACGACGTAAACAGCTCAGCAGGGTTGGGCCCCGGCGTGCGCCGGGACGCCACCCTCGGATAGCGGAGCGGCCTCGGAGGGGTCGGCCGAAACGCAACAGGCCGGCTCGAGGGGAGCCGGCCTGCGTGGTCTGCGTCGCGCGGCGTCGCGCGCTACTCGGACTTCTTGCCGGCCGCCTTGGTGGCCGCGTCGGCCTCGCCGGCGAGGCGGTTGCGCGTCTCGATGGCCTTGTCGCGCAGTGCGGTCGCTTCCTTCAACAGTTCCTGCTGCTTGGCCGGATTCTTCTCGACCAGCGCCTGCTGGCGGAGCAGGAGGTTCTTCATGACCATCGCGTCGACGTAGTCGCCCTTGATGCCAATCGCCTTGTCGGACGCCTCGAGACCACGCTTGATGTAGTCGGCCTTGGCCGCCGGCGTGATCGTGTAGTCCTTGCGGACCTTCTCCTCGAAGTAGCCCGCCACCGTGTGGTAGGCCTCGGGGTTGTTCGGCTCGAGCTGGATGCGCTGCTGGAACGCCTCCATCGTCTTGTCGAAATTGCCCTGACGGTTGTAGAAGCCCGCCATCTGCAGCTGGACGTCGACGCTGTTGGGCTGCACTTCCTTGGCCTTGGCCAGCATCTGCTCGGCCTCCTCGACGCGGCCGGCGTCCTCGTAGAG
>DATJTM010000122.1:0-3015 GCA_035503395.1 Luteitalea sp. | reverse complement strand
CGACCGCGCTCCTACTTGATCTTGGCCTGCGCGATCAGCAGCGGCAGCACCCGCGCGTATTCCTTCTCGGCCTTCTCATAGGCCGAGTTGTAGTCCGCCTCGGTCACCTTGGCCTTGCGCCAGGCGCCGTCGAACGTGATCGGCTTGCCCGACAGCGTCGCCGCATCGGCCGCCTGCCCCTTGGCCGGCCGAACCGCCAGGCCATTCGCCAGCAGATCCTCGATGACGATGCGGCCCTCGAGGGCCGAGGCCGCCTGCAGGTCCTGATAGGCCTCCTGGTACTTGCGGGTCAGCACGCGTTCGCGCAGGAGCACTGGCGCCTTGTAGTTGGCCGAGACCAGCAGGAGCTGGAGGTCGGGCAGCAGCATGGCAGCCACGAAGCGCGACGGATCCGATGGATCCTCGGCCGCGATGAAGCGCGGACCGGCGCCTCCCGCCGCTGCGAGCAATGTCGCCAGTTCCTTGACGCCCGCCGCCGTCCCCCCTGCCGCCGGCTGCGCGGTGGCCGCGGGCGCATACGCACACGCTGCCACGAGAAGCGCAACCGCCACCCGCCTGCTCCACTGCACCATCGATTCTGGACCTCCGAGAGGGGCGCGCGTCGCACACGCGCCGGGGAACCGAGCGTCAGCCGATGAACAGGGCGTCGTCCTCCTCGCCCGCGGCGCGGGGACGACGACGAACGCCGGTCCGGATCGACCCGACCGCAGCTCGCAGAGCCGCGGCCAGCGCCATGCCTTCTCGAGCTGGCGCGACGACCGCATTCTGCACTACGGCGAGCGTCTGATCCATACGCTGGGCCGCACCGGTCAGGGCGGCGTCGGCCTTTTCGGCCTGCTGGACGGCGAGGGCGGAGATGCGCGCCGCGTCGGCGCCGAGCACGTTGATGCGTTCGATGAGCGGCTGCACCTGCGCCGTCACGCGCTGCTCGACCTGCGTCACCTGCGCCTGCACGCGCCGCGCGGCGATGACCGCCCCGATGATCGCGCCGACCTGGATGACCGCCATCACGAGGGTCGAGATCGCGATGATGGCCAGCCACATGTTGGTTGAATCGTTCATACGGCTACGCCTTCCGGGCCTTCGTCCTTGGGCCTTGGGCCTTGGTCATCTGGCTCGTCTGCAAGCGGATCCCCGGCAGAGTCCCAGCGACGATTCGAGTCTCGGCTGCGTCGACGCCTGTGGCGCCTGCGCCCGGTCATTACGAAGGCCGAAGGCCCATGGCCCACGGCCGGATGCGTCAGAAGATGCTGACCTTCACGTTCAGGTACTTCTTCGGGTCTTTCCGGACCTCGGCGAGCAACCCGCGCAACTCGGTGACGGCACCGTTCATGTTGTCGTAGAGCTGCTTGTCGTTCAGCAGCTTGCCGGCCGTGCCCTCGCCCTTGTTGAGGGCGGCGACGACCCCATCCAACCGCTGCGTGACGGAATTGAGCCGATTATAGAGCGCATCGTCGGTGAACAGCTTGCCGGCAGTGCCTTCCCCGCTCTTGAGGCCGTTGGTCAGCGCCCGCAAGTTCTCGGTGGTCGCGCTCAGCGACTTCGCCATGGCGTCGTCGTTGAGCAGATTGCCGAGCGTGCCGCGGCCGGCCGCGATGTTGGACGTCACCGTGTCCAGGTTGGCGAGCGCCCGTTCGAGGTTGCGCGCCGCTTCCCGGTTGTTGATCAGGGTGCCGGCCGGACCACGGCCCTGCTTGATCGCGCGGATCACGTCATCGGTCGACTGCACCACCATGGACAGCTGCTGGTGCAGTTCGTCCTGGGTGAAGAGCTTGCCGACGGTGCCCTTGCCGGCCCGGATGTCCTCGATCAGGAGGCTGGCCTGGGCGAGCGTCTCAGTCGCGTTCTCGGCGACGTCGGCGATCTGCCCGGGTGTCCGGCCGGAGCGGATGTACGCCCAATCCTGGAGCGGCGTGCCCTCGCTCGACGCGGTGATGTCGATGGCGCCTTCACCGAGGAGGCTCACCGACCCGATCTGGGCGATCGATCGATCGGTGATCTTGTCACCGGCATCCGGTCGGACGCGCAGCACCATCTCGACGACCGATCCATCGAAGTAGACCTCCTCGACGGCGCCGATGTTGACGCCGGCGAGGCGGACGACGGCCCCCGACTGGACACCGCCGGCATTGCCGAAGCGTGTCTTCAGGTATCGCTTGCCGCTGAACAGGCCGGCGTCGCCACCCACCGCGAAGATGAGCAGGACGGCAAGGGTCACCGCCGCCACGGCGAGGATGCCGATCTTCAGCTGCGACCAGGCGAGGGAACGGGTGCGAGGCATGGGATCAACTCAGGAAAAGCTGCAGGTACGGATCGGAGGTGGCGCGCAGTTCTGCCGCGGTGCCCTCGAAATGAATGAGGCCTTCACGCAGCATCACGAACTCGGTCTGCGCGAGCTTGTCGGGCGACGCCGCCACGATGTCCACCTTGCCATCGGGCTTGCGCACGGCCATCTTGTCGGCCACCCAGAACGCGTCGCGCAGCTGGTGGGTCACGACGATCGAGCTGACGCCCTCGATGTCACGCAACTTCACGATCTCGTCGTCGATCGTGATCGAGGTGATCGGGTCGAGGCCGGTGGTCGGCTCGTCGTACAGGAGAATGGCCGGCTGGAACGTCATCGCCCGCGCAATCGCGACGCGGCGCCGCTGCCCGCCCGAGAGCTGCGACGGCATCTTGTCGATGTGCTGCTCGAGCTCGACCCAGCCGAGGACTTCTTCGACCCGGCGGTGCACGTCGCCGAGCGGCATGTCGCTCTCCTCGTACAGCTTGTAGCCGACGTTCTCGCGCACGGTCAACGAGTCGAACAGCGCGCCTTCCTGGAACACCATGCCGATGTCCTCGCGGACCTTCATCATGTCGTTCTCGGACAGCTCGTCGACCCGCACGCCGTTGACCCAGATCTTGCCCGCCTGCGGCTTGAGCAGGCCCAGAATCAGCTTGAGGATCGTGCTCTTGCCGGCGCCGCTGGCCCCCAGGAAGATCTTCGTGTAGCCAGCCCGGAGCTCGAAGCTC
>DATJTM010000121.1:0-7596 GCA_035503395.1 Luteitalea sp. | reverse complement strand
CCGACGTCATCAAGGTGTTCCCGGCGACCACGCTCGGTCCCGGCTACATCAAGGACGTCAAGGCACCGCTGCCGCAGATCAAGCTGATGCCCACCGGTGGCGTGACGCTGACCAATGCCGGTGACTGGATCAAGGCCGGGGCGTGCGCCGTCGGCGTCGGCAGCAACCTCGTCGACGCCAAGGCGCTCGAGGCGAACGACTTCGCGCAGATTGCCGAAAACGCCCGCACCGTCGTTGGCAGCGTCGCCGCTGCGAGAAAGGCGTAGGCGTCGAGCTTCAGCTCGACGCTGACCGTCGACCCCAAGGTCGACGGCTACGTGCCGGATTCCACCAGCACCGAGGGCTCTAGGCCGTAGGCCGTAGGCCCTTCAAAACGCATATGAAAACTGTTTCCTTTGGTGAAATCATGCTGCGCCTGAGCCCTCCGGGGTTCGAGCGTTTCCTGCAGACGCCGCAGTTCGTAGCCACGTTCGGCGGCGGCGAAGCCAACGTCGCGGTGAGTCTTGCGACGTTCGGGCTCGAGAGTCACTACGTGACCCGCCTGCCCGACAACGCCATCGGCGAAGCGGCCGTCAAGGCGCTCCGGGCCGAGGGTGTCCGCACCGAGCACATCGTGCGCGGCGGCGATCGCATCGGCGTCTACTATGCCGAGACGTCGGCCAGCCAGCGTGCCTCGCAGGTGATCTACGACCGCGCGCGTTCGGCGATCGCCGAGATGACGCCGGGTACCGTCGACTGGAAGACCGTGTTCGACGGCGCGAAGTGGTTCCACTGCACCGGCATCACCCCCGCACTGGGCGACAACGGCGCGGCCTGCGCGAAGGAAGCGTTGCAGGCGGCCAAGGCGGCCGGTGCCACCGTCAGCATGGACCTCAACTTCCGCAAGAAGCTGTGGTCGTCCAAGAAGGCGCAGTCGGTGATGCGTCCGCTCATGGAGTGGGTCGACGTCGTCATCGCGAACGAGGAGGACATCCAGTCGGTCCTCGGCTTCGAGGTGCACGGCACCGACGTCACGACCGGCGAACTCGATCTCGCCGCGTACAAGGCGACCGCTGCGGAAGTCGCCAACACGTTCGACTGCGCGCTCATCGCCATCACCCTGCGCGAGAGCCATTCGGCCAGCCACAATGGCTGGAGCGCGGTGATCTACGACAAGGCGGCCGGCACGTTCGAGCAGAGCCAGCACTACGACGTCACGCTGGTCGATCGCATCGGCGGCGGCGACAGCTTCGCCGGCGGCCTGATCTACGGCCTCGTCACCGGCAAGTCGCCGATCGACGCGCTGCGCTTCGCCGTGGCAGCGAGCGCGCTCAAGCAGACCATCCCCGGTGACTTCAACCGCGTCAGCGTCGACGAAGTCGAGCGCCTCGTGCAGGGCGACGGCAGCGGCCGCGTCCAGCGCTAAGTAGCGGCTGCGCCGCAGGCAGGCTGCAGGCTTCAGGCTGCAGGCTACCTGAATCCTGATCACTAACGGCTGGCCGCGAGGCCAGCCGCTCTCGCAGCCTGTAGCCCGAGGCCCGTAGCCTTCCATGAAGATCACCGACGCGCGCGTCATCGTCACGTGCCCCGGCCGTAACTTCGTCACCCTCAAGCTGATCACCGAGGACGGCGTTTACGGCATCGGCGACGCGACTCTCAACGGCCGTGAACTGGCCGTCGCCAGCTATCTCTCTGACCACGTCATCCCGCTGCTGATCGGGCGGGATGCGCGTCGCATCGAGGACATCTGGCAGTACCTGTACAAAGGCGCGTACTGGCGGCGCGGCCCGGTCACGATGAGCGCGATTGCGGCGGTCGACACGGCGCTCTGGGACATCAAGGGCAAGGTCTCCAATCAGCCCGTGTACCAGCTGCTCGGCGGCGCGTCGCGCGAAGGCGTGATGGTCTACGGACACGCCAACGGTGCCGACATCGAGGATGCCGTCAAGGCGGTGGCGCACTACCTCGATCTCGGATATCACGCGATTCGCGTCCAGTCCGGGGTGCCCGGGTTGAGCAGCACGTACGGCGTCGGTCGCGGCACGTTGTTCTACGAGCCGGCGGAGAAGGGCGGCGCCCCCGAGAACCGCTGGAGCACCGAGGCCTATCTCAACTTCCTGCCGCGCCTCTTCGAGCGCATCCGCAGCGAGTTCGGCGACGAACTGCACCTCCTGCACGACGTCCACCATCGGCTGACGCCGATCGAGGCCGCGAGAGCCGGCAAGCTGCTCGAGCCGTATCACCTGTTCTGGATGGAGGACCCGACGCCGGCCGAACTCCAGGAGTCGTTCCGGCTGATTCGTCAGCACACGACGACGCCGATTGCGGTGGGGGAGGTGTTCAACACCATCTTCGACTGCCAGCAGCTGATTCAGGAACAGTTGATCGACTACATCCGGACGACCGTCGTGCATGCCGGTGGCATCTCGCACCTGCGCAAGATCGCGGCCCTCGCCGAGATGTACCAGGTGCGCACCGGCAGCCACGGCGCCACCGACCTGAGTCCGGTGTGCATGGCGGCGGCGCTGCACTTCGACCTGAGCGTCCACAACTTCGGCGTGCAGGAGTACATGCGGCACACCGACGAGACCGACGCCGTGTTCCCGCACGAATACACGTTTCAGGACGGCTTCATGCATCCGGGCGATGCGCCGGGGCTCGGCGTCGACATAGACGAACAGGTCGCGGCGCAGTATCCGTACGACCCCGCGTATCTGCCCGTCAACCGCAAGATGGACGGCACGATGCACAGTTGGTAGGCGTCAGACGGGTGAGGTAGGGACGGCCGTCCCCGGCCGTCCGTCACTGCACTTGCCATGTCGCGACGTCGAGTGGGCGGCGACGGACGGCTCGGAGAGCCGTCCCTACCTCACTCGTGACTGCCGACTGCCGACTGCCGACTGCCGACCAACCCACTGCCGTCAGCGAAGCCGCTCTGATCTACAATCCGCCGTATTCAAGGAGACTGGTCCATGACCGACGTGTCCCGTCGTGATCTGCTCGGCGCTGCGGCGCTGACCGCCGCCGGCGCTGCATTGCCGGGAGGTGCAGACGCCATGCAAGCCGCCAAGCCGGGCAGTGGCCGACTCAAGCAGTCGGTGTGCCGCTGGTGCTACAACAAGATTCCGCTGCCGGAGTTCTTCAAGGCCTGCGTCGACATGGGCCTGCCGGCCGTCGACCTGCTGACCGAAGAAGAGTGGACGATCGCCAAGCGTGACTTCGGCCTGGTGTGTTCGACCGGGTTTCCGGCCGTCCGTTCGATTCCCGACGGCATCAACAACACCAAGTTCCACGACGGCATCGTCGCGTCGCTGACGGAGATGATTCCGAAGGCGGCCAAGGCTGGCGTGCCGAACGTGATCACCTTCTTCGGCAACCGCCGCGGGCAGGACCTCGAGGAGGCCAAGGTCAACAGCGTGGCCTGCCTCAATCGGATCAAGCCGATTGCCGAAGCCGAAGGCGTCACCGTGATCGTCGAGTTGCTGAACAGCAAGGTGAATCACAAGGACTACATCGGCGACAACACGCCGTACGGTGTCGACATCTGCAAGCGCGTCGGCTCGCCGCGCATCAAGCTGCTGTACGACATCTACCACATGCAGATCATGGAGGGAGACATCATCCGGACGATGGAGGCCAACTGGGACTACATCGCCCACCTCCACACGGGCGGCGTCCCCGGCCGCAACGAGCTGGACGACACGCAGGAACTGCAGTGGAAGACGATTGCCAAGTGGGTGGCCGACAAGGGCTACCAGGGCTACTTCGCGCACGAGTTCATCCCGAAGCGCGATCCGCTGACGTCGCTGCGTGAGGCCGTCCAGCTCTGTAACGTGTAGGTGAATCGGTAGGGACGCGCCGCCGGCGCGTCCGAGCTGTGGGCGGACGGCCCGGCGGGCCGTCCCTACCGAGATGTGGATGGTCCCGACGCCATCTCTGGAACGACCTTGCCGATGAAAATCACCAGCCTGCTCGTGGCCGCCACCGGCCTGATCGCACCCGCATCGCTGATGGCCCAGACGCCCGCGCCGCCCGTCGCGGCCCAGAAGCCCCACGTCGTCAACTCGCCCAACGGCGACCGTCAGGATCCGTACTACTGGCTGCGCGACGACACCCGCAAGTCGCCCGAGATGCTCAAGCACCTCGAAGCCGAGAACAGCTACACCGAGTCCGTGATGGCGCCGGTGAAGGCGCTGCGCTCGCAATTGTTCGAGGAGCTCAAGGGACGCATCAAGCCCGATGACGAGGCACCGCCGTACCGGATGCGCGGCTTCCTGTATCAGACGCGCTTCATCGCCGGGAAGGACTACGCCAGCAACGTCCGGCGGCCGGCCGGTGGCGGGGCCGAGCAGGTCTTCATCGACCAGAACGCGCTGGCGGCGGGGCACAGCTACTTCAATCTCGGGCAGTGGGACGTCTCGCCGGACAACGCGCTGCTGGCGTACTCGACCGACACCGTCGGGCGACGGCAGTACACCATCCAGTTCAAGAACCTGACGACCGGTGCGGTGCTGCCCGAGAAAATCACCGGCACGTCCGGCAACGTCGCCTGGGCGGCCGACAACAAGACGGTGTTCTACGTCGAGATCGACCCGACCACGCTGCTGACCAAGCGCGTGAAGCGTCACGTGGTGGGCACCGATCCGGCCGCCGACACGCTCGTGTACGAGGAAGCCGACGAAAGCTTCTACATGGGTGTCGGGCGGACCAAGGACGACGCGTTCCTGTGCATCGGTGTGAGCAGCACGGTCTCGAGCGAGGCCCGCTGCATCCCCGCTTCGCAGCCGACCGCCGCCTTCAAGGTGCTGGTGCCGCGCGAGCGCGACTTCGAGTACGACGCCGACCACGTCGCCGGACGCTGGGTGATTCGCACCAACTGGCAGGCGAAGAACTTCCGCATCGTCGAGGCCACCGATGCCACGATCGGCGACCGCGCCCAGTGGAAGGACGTGGTGCCGCACAAGGCCGACGTCTTCGTGTCGGGTGTCGAGCTGTTCGAGCGGTACCTCGTGGTCGGCGAGCGGCGCGACGGGCTGCAGCGATTGCGCATCCTCGACGGCGCGGGGCAGTCGCGCGACGTGGCCTCCGACGAGCCGGCGTACGTGATGGGCACCGGTGTCAATCGCGAAGCGGCCACGACCACGCTCCGCTATACCTACACGTCGCTGACGACGCCGTCGACGGTGTACGACCTCGACATGGCGACCGGTACGCGGACGCTCGTCAAGGAGACGCCGGTCCTCGGTGGCTTCGACAAGAGCCGCTACGCCACCGAGCGACTGTGGGTGCAGGCGCGCGACAACGCGAAGGTGCCGGTCTCGCTCGTCTATCGCAAGGACACGCCGCGCGATGGAACCGCGCCGCTGTACCAGTACGCCTACGGTTCGTACGGCATCTCCACCGACCCGAGTTTCCGCAGCGACTGGCTCAGCCTGCTCGACCGCGGCTTCGTGATCGCCATCGCCCACATCCGCGGCGGCCAGGAGATGGGCCGTGCCTGGTACGAGGACGGCAAGCTCCTGAAGAAGATGAACACGTTCACCGATTTCGTGGACGTCACCAAGGCGCTGGTCGAGAAGAAGTACGGCGCGGCCGACAAGGTCTTCGCGATGGGCGGCAGCGCCGGCGGACTCCTGATGGGCGCCGTGGCCAACCTGGCGCCGGAGTCGTACCGTGGCCTCGTGTCGCACGTGCCGTTCGTCGACGTGGTCACGACAATGCTCGACGAGTCGATCCCGCTGACGACCAACGAGTTCGACGAGTGGGGCAACCCGAAGAAGAAGGAGTTCTACGACTACATGCTGTCGTATTCGCCGTACGACCAGCTGTCGAAGAAGGCGTACCCGGCCATGCTCGTCACGACCGGGCTGTGGGACTCGCAGGTGCAGTACTGGGAGCCCGCCAAGTACGTCGCGAAGCTCCGCACGCTCGATACGTCGTCGTCGCCGGTGCTGTTCCGCGTCAACATGGAGGCCGGGCACGGCGGTCGATCGGGCCGTTTCCAGCGGCTCGAACAGGTGGCGCTGGAGTACGCGTTCATCCTGCAGCAGCTGGGGCGCACGTCGGCGTCGGCGTCGACGTCGTCGGCCAGCCGGTAGCCACCATCAGCAGGTAGGGCCCGTTGTCTCAACGCGGCCCGCTCCCGGCCGGGCTGGGACAGCCGGCCCTACCTTCCGCATCTCTCGCGTCTTCCTCGATATAGGATGCGAGCATGCTGCCCATCAGCGATGACAACACCGGGCGCGTCCGGACGCCGTTCATCACCTGGGTCCTGATCGCGATCAACGTGCTGGTGTTCGTCCTGCTTCAGGGGATGGGCACCAACGAACGCTTCACCTACGCGTTCTCGACGGTGCCACAGGAGATCGCGACGGGGCAGGACGTCGCGCGCGACGTGCGGATCGAGGTCGGCAACGAATCGGCCGTGGTCCCGCTGCAGCCGACACCGGGGCCGGTGTACTTCACGTTGCTGTCGTCGATGTTCATGCACGGCAGCCTGATGCACCTGCTCGGCAACATGCTCTTCCTGTGGATCTTCGGCGACAACGTCGAAGACGACCTCGGGCACCCGCGCTTCACGGCGTTCTACCTGGCCACCGGGCTGCTGGCCTCGATTGCGCACGTGGTCTCGACGTTCGTCTTCGGCGACAACCCGTTCATCCCGAGCCTCGGCGCCTCGGGCGCCATCTCGGGCGTGATGGGCGGCTACCTGGTGCTGCACCCGCAGCGCCGCGTCCGCGTGCTGGCGCTGCGGACGATCGTCGAGGTGCCGGCGTTCGTCGCGGTGGGGATGTGGTTCGTGTTCCAGTTGATCAGCGCGTTCGGCGTGATCGGGCAGGGGCCGCAGTCGGGCGGCGGCGTCGCGTTCATGGCGCACATCGGCGGGTTCATCGCCGGTGTGGTGCTCGTGAAGGTATTTGCCGTAGGGGCGAAGGGCCCACGGGTGAGGTAGGGACGGCCGTCCCGGCCGTCCGTCGCTGCCAGCACTCCGCGCTGCCCCAGAGCGGCCGCCTCAGAGAGGCGCCCCTACCGTCGGAACCGTCCGACAAGTCGGACGGCTACGAGCGGGCTACGAAACGCGAGTCGAGCTGGCGCTCGACGCGAGTTACTTCAACTTCTTGTCGAAGCCGCGGACCTTCTTTGCGAGCGCGGCGATTTCGCCAGGCGTGAACTGCGTCTTGAACGACATCATCGCGGTGCCGGGCACGCCTTCCGAGATGGTGTTCATCAGCTCCTTCATCGACGATCCGTGCTTCCACACGCCGTCGGCGAAGTTCATCTGCTCGATCGGCGAGTTGCCGTCGGGCGTGTGGCAGACCGCGCACTTGGTCTTGTAGGCCTCTTCGGCCGACGCGACTTCCGCCGCGGTCGGCGTCGGGCCAGCAGCCGCCTTGGCCGCGCCCTTCTTCTTGGCGGCCTGCGCCAGCGCGACGGAGCTCGTGGCTCCCGTCACCATCACCAGCGCCACTGCGGCGGCGCCCACCACTCGTCCGTTCACCATCGTCGTCGTTGTCTCCGCGGCCTCGAGGCCTACAGGCTTCAGACTACAGCCTACCTGAGGCTCAGCGCTGTCAGATAGGGCCGGCTGTCCCAGCCCGGCCTTCCAGCAGCGGTGAC
>DATJTM010000120.1:0-4253 GCA_035503395.1 Luteitalea sp. | reverse complement strand
CCGCATCGGATTCCGCTTCCCCTCCCCGATTTCGCGACGTACGGCTCGGTGCCGCACGCCGCGCCGCTGTCTGTCTCGGTGCCGCGACCGCGCTGACCACGGCGTGCAGCCGCGAGCCCGTGCGCCACGGGAAGGCGCCCGCGCCGACCACGGTCACGGTGGCATTTCCCAGCCCCGACGCACCGGTCGACCCACTGATCTACAACCTCACGAGCACGCGGCTGATCCGGATGGATCAGGCGGGGCACGAACGGCCGGAACTGCTCGAGCGCTGGCAGCCCTCGGCTGACCGGCTGACGTGGACGCTGACGCTGCGTGACGGTGTGCGACTGCACGACGGCACGATTGCCACGGCGAGCGAGGTGGCGCGGCGCATCAAGGACGCGATCGACAGCGGCGACAGCCAGCCTGGATTGTGGACGGTGCAGTCTGCGGCCGCGAACGGGCCGACGTCGGTGGTGCTGACGCTGCGTGAGCCGACCAGCCTGCTGCTCGAAGGATTGTCGCTGGTCGAGGCGTTGCCGGCCGGCCCTTATCGCGAGGTCGACGAGGACGCCGCCCTCCCTGAACTCATGGCCGCCGATGGTCCGCCGCCACGCCCCGACGTCGGCCGCGTGACCGTGCGCCGCTACGACACGCCACGCGCCGCCGTCGCCGCGCTGTTGCGCGAGGACGTCGACGTGCTCTACGAAGTGCCCAGCGATGCGCGCGCCCTGCTCTCCTCCGAGGACAGCGTTCAGACGTTTCCGTACGTGAAGCCTTACGTGGTGACGTTGGGACTGAACCACCGGCATCCGGCCCTGGCGAAGCGCGAAGTGCGCCAGGCGCTGAACGCCGCCGTCGACCGCAAGGCGATCGTCGAGGAAGATGCCGACGGCTTCGGCGAGCCAGCCGCCGACCTGCTGTGGCGCGAGCACTGGGCCGTCTCGCACACCGCCGACGTCGAGGCGATGCGACCGGATCGCGATCGCGCCCGTCGTCTGCTCGACGAGGCGGGCCTTCGCGAACGTACCAGGACCGACGGGTCGGTCGAACCGCGCCTCAGGCTCACTTGCCTGATCGTCGATGATCCCACCATGCGGCGAGTGGCAGCGCGCTTGCAACGGACCTACGCATCGATCGGCATTGCGCTCGACCTGCAGGTGCTGCCACTGCGCGAGATGTTGCCGCGTCTCGGCACCGGGACGTTCGACACGTTCCTGACGCCGGTCGTGACCGGCTACGGCCTCGGCATGCCGTACCTGTACTTCGCGGACCATCGCCATCCGCGCCTGTTCTCGCACGGGTATACGGGGGCGGCCGCGGCGGCGGAGCGCGTGCGCCAGGCGGCCACCGACGACGCCTTCGCCGACGCGGCGCGCGAACTCCATCGCGTGCTGCTCGAGGACCCGCCGGCGGTGTACCTGTACTGGCTCGAGTCGAGCCGGGCGGTGGGGCCGCGCCTGCGAGTGCCGAGCCCCGTCGAGGGTGACGTGCTCGGGTCGCTCTCGCGATGGACGGTGGCCGGAGCCGCCCGTTGATTCCGATCACACGACGCATGGCGCTGCTCGTGACGACCGCCGCGCTCGTGCCCCTGCTGGTCTTCGGCCTCGTCGCCCGCGAGTCCCTGAGCACCGCGACGCAGCGATCCGTTGTCGACAGCCATGCCTCGATCGTCCAGCGCGCGGCCAAGGCGATCTCGCTGTATCTGGATTCGACCCGCCGGCTCGTCGAATCGGCGGCCGCGGGCCTGCAGGTGACCGGGATGACGTCGGCGCAGCGCCAGCAGGTGCTGACCTCGCACGTCGGCAACGTCCGTGAGATTCGCTCGCTCACGGTGTACGACTCGCAGGGCACGCCGCTCGCGACCAGTGCGATCGGCACCACACCGCCCGTCCTCACCAACCTGCCCACCGCACCGATCTCGATGATGCCGATCGACCTCGATGCCGACGGGTTGCCGCGCACGCGTATCACGGTGCGCATGGACGATGCGGTGAACGCCTTCCTCGTGGCGGAACTCCGCCTCGAGCAGTTGTGGCAGGTGGTCGACGACATCCGGATTGGCAAACACGGCCGCGCGTTCCTGATCGATGCGGACGGCAAGATCATCGCCGACGGACGACCCAACGGTCATGGTCGCGTGGCGCGCGGCGACGTCATCGGCGCGCATCCGCTCGCGAAGCAGGCAACGAGCGAGGGGGCCGTGTACCGCCGCCCCGACGGCGTCGACGTCCTCACGGTGTCGAGTCCGCCGCTCGACACGGAGCACTGGCGCGTCATCCTCGAGCAGCCCACCAGCGAAGCGTTCGCGCCGGCCCGCAGTCTCCAGAACCAGCTGCTGCTGTTCGTCACGCTCGCGCTGCTGGCCAACATCGCAATCGGCATCGCCGCCGGTCGATCGCTGTTGCGTCCCATCCAGGACTTGCTCGCTGGCATCCGCGCGATCGGCGAGGGGCGCCTCGACCAGCGCGTCCACATCACGCGCGACGATGAGTTCCGCCTGCTCGGCGATGCGTTCAACGCCACCGCCGACAAGCTGGGCGAGTTGCAGCAGGCCGCCCTGCGCCAGGAACGCCAGGCGATGTTCGGGCGCATCGCGGCGGGCCTCGTGCACGACCTGTCGCATCCCATCCAGAACATCAACAACAACTGCAAGCTCGTGCTGCAGATGCACGACGACCCTGAGTACCGGGCGACATTCGCCAAACTCGTCAAGCGGGAGTTCTCGACGATTCAGCGCACGTTCGAAGACCTGCGCAATCTGGCCCGGCCGATCCCGCTCGAGAAGTTCCCGGTCGATGCCGGCAAACTGATGCTCGACGTCGTGGAACGCATGCAGGCACAGGCCGCCGTGGCCGGCGTGTCGTTGTCGTCGGGACCGACGCCGGTGCAGCCACAGTACGTCGAAGGCGATCTGTTCGCGCTCGGCCGCGTGCTGCGCAACCTCGTGCTCAACGCACTGCAGGCCACGCCGCCGGGCGGACAGGTCTGGATCGAAGTCGACGCCGACGAGCAGACGGTGCACCTGCGGGTGTGCGACTCGGGCTGCGGCATTCCAGCCGACCGGATGCAGGCGATCTTCGAGGATTTCGTGACGACGAAGCGGCGCGGCCTGGGGCTCGGGCTGGCGATCTCGCGCAAGATCGTCGAGCAGCTCGGCGGTGCGATTACGGTCGACAGCCGGGTCGGCGATGGCAGTCAGTTCACGCTGACGTTCCCGCGGCTGACCAAGATCACTGCGACGTGACAAAGCCCCGCGGACGATCGTCCAGCGGGGCTCTGGCGTGACCTGGGAGGGCCTGGCGGGGGTGCTACTTGCGCGGCATCACGGCGTCCTTCATGGCTTTCACCACGGTCGCCTTGACGCGCGTCTTTGCCGGGATCTTGATCGGCTCACCGGTGGCCGGGTTGCGGCCCATGCGCGCCTTGCTCTTGCGCACCGACAGCTTGACCATGCCGGGCAGCGTGAACTCACCTGAGCGCTTGATCTCCTTCTCGGCAAGCGCCGCGAGCTCGTCGAACCAGTCACGGACCTCGGTGCGCTTCACTTCGAACTTGTCAGCGAAGAACGCAAAGAGCGCCGACTTGGTCATCTTCTGGGCCTGGGCCATCCGCTTGTCTCCCCCAATTGCACGCGCGCGAGTTCTGGAAGCGTGCCGCGAGTTCGTGGCGCGCGTGTCACGAGTTCGGGCAAGAAACGCAATGGCGGGTATGCTAGCGACAACAGAAACACGTGTCAATTGGCCAGAAAACGTCAACTTCGAGGATGTACACTCGACCTATGGCCAGTTCCGCCATCGAGACCTTCCCCAACCCGCGCCCCGGCCGACCCTACGAGATCGACACCCGTTGTCCAGAGTTCACGTCGATGTGCCCCAAGACGGGCCTGCCGGACTTCGGTGAGATCCGCATCACGTACGTGCCGGACGCGACCTGCATCGAGCTGAAGTCGCTCAAGTACTACCTGCTCGACTTCCGCAACAAGGGCGTGTTCTACGAGGCGCTCACCAATCAGATCCTCGACGACCTCGTCGCCGCGTGTGCACCAGTCCGCATGACCGTCGTCGGCGACTTCACGGCCCGCGGCGGCATCCGCACCAGCGTCACCGCGTCGTACGAGAAGTAAGGGATCGCTATCGGGAACCGGATACGGAACCGGGAACCGGGTTCCGGGAACCGGGAACCGGGTTCAGGGTACCGGGTACGGCAACCGGCATTCGCCTTCAGCCGTTCGCCATTCGTCGTTCGTCGTTCGTCGTTCGTCGTTCGTC
>DATJTM010000119.1:0-4365 GCA_035503395.1 Luteitalea sp. | reverse complement strand
GTGTAGCCGCTGTCGACGGCGTTGCGGACGCCGTGCGTGAAGTAGACCGAGTGCCGCATTCCCTTGACCCAGTAGGCGACATCGTGGATCGGCTCGCCGCCGGGCTTGATGTAGCTGCCCTCGTGCACCGTCGAGAAGATCCCGATGTTGGGGCTGCGCGCCACGATTCCCTGCAACTCCGCGGAGAACTCGCCGAGCAGCGGGTCCATCTGCGAGGTGTGGCCGGCGCCCTTGGTCTGAAGCTTGCGGGCGAAGCGGCCTTCGGCTTCGCAGCGGGCGACGATCGCATCGATCTGCTCGGGCGGACCGCCGATCACGGTCTGGCTGGGTGCGGCGTAGACGCACACCTCGAGGCCCGGGAAGTCGGCGAACACGGTCTTCAACTCGTCGGCGGAGTACTCGACGAGCGCCATCAGCCGGATGTACTCGCCGAACAGCATCGCCTCGCCCTCACCCATCAGGTGCGAGCGCGAGCAGATCACGCGGGTGGCGTCCGCGAGCGAGAGCCCGCCGGCGAAGTAGGCCGACGCGGGCTCACCGAGCGACTGGCCAACCACCGCAGCGGGTTTGGCGCCGTGGTGCTTGAGCAGCTCGCCCAGCGCGATCTGGATCGCGAAGATGACGACGTTAGAAGTCTCGATGCCGTAGTCGTGTGAGTCGTCGAGGATCAGCTCGAGCACCGAGTAGCCCCGCTCGTCCTGGATGAGCGCGTCGACCTTCTCGATCCACTCGGCGAAGACCGCGTCGCGCAGATACAGGCTCTTGCCCATCTTGCGGTGCTGGGCACCGAAACCTGCCATCGCCCACACCGGGCCACTGGTCACCGGTCCGTCGACGCTGAACACGTTCGGCCGCTGCTTGCCCTCGGCGACCGCGCGTAGACCCTTGACGGCCTCCTCGTGGTCGTGTGCGAGCACCACCGCGCGCGAGCGGCCGTGGTTGCGGCGCGACAGCGCCCGGCCGATCGACTCCAGCGACGACGCCTGACCCTCAGGGGTTTCCATCCAATCGGCCAGTTCGGCGGCCGCGGACTTCTTACGCGACGTCAGGAACGCGGAAACGGCAAGTGGGATAAGCGGTTTGGTTGGCTCCGCCTCTTCTTGTGCCGCAAGCTCTTCCAGCGCAATCTCTTTGAGGCGCAGCGCCTCGTCCGTCACACCCGGGAGCTCGTATTCTTCCTCCTCCGGCGCGGCGGCATCGGGGATGATGTTCCCGAAGTCGTCGAATCGCAGCGAGTGGCTCTCCATCGTGGGCGCCTCGGCCGGGCTCGCCTCGGCGGCGGCCAGCGGCTCGGGTGCGGTCTCCCGCTCCTTCTCCACCACGTCGCGGGGCAGCACCTCGCGCACCACCAGGTGCGAGTTCGCCCCACCGAAGCCGAAGCTGGACACGCCGGCCAGCGCGTAGCCGCCGTAGCGCGGCCAATCGGTGGCGCTGTCAACGACTTTCAGGCGCATGCCGTCGAAGTCGATGTAGGGGCTGGGCCCGGCGAAGTTGATCGACGGCGGCAGCTTGTCGTGCTGCAGCGCCAGCACCACCTTGGCCAGGCTGGCCGCACCGGCCGCCGACTCCAGGTGTCCCACATTGGTTTTCACCGCGCCGAGCAGTGCGGGGCGATCGGCGGCACGACCGCGGCCGACGACGCGGCCGAGGGCCTCGGCCTCGATCGGGTCACCCAGGACGGTGCCGGTGCCGTGCGCCTCGATGTAGTCGACGGTGCGCGGGTCGATCCCGGCGTCCTTGTAGGCCCGGCGCAGCACGTCGGCCTGCGCGTCCTGGTTGGGGGCGATCAGGCCGTTGGACCGGCCGTCGTGGTTGACCGCGCTACCGGCGATGACGGCCAGGATCTGGTCGCCGTCGCGGCGCGCGTCGTCGACGCGCTTGAGCACGAACATGCCGCCACCCTCGGAGCGGGTGTAGCCGTCGGCGTCCGAGGAGAACGACTTGATCCGGCCGTCGGGGGCCAGCACCGCGCCGATCTCGTCGAAACCGAGCGTCACCAACGGCGTCAGCAGGGCGTTGACCCCGCCGGCGACGGCGACGTCGCATTCGCCGTTGCGCAGCGCCTGCACGGCCTGGTGCGTTGCGACCAGCGAGCTCGAGCAGGCGGTGTCCATCGCGACCGACGGGCCGCGGAAGTCGTAGAAGTAGGAGACACGGTTGGCGATGATCGAGCTCGCGGTACCGGTGATCGCGTAGGGATGCGCGACGGTCGGGTCGGACACCGCCAAGAATTGGTAGTCGTTGTTCGAGAAGCCGACGTACACGCCGACGGCCTCGCCGCGCAGGGTCGACGCCGGGATGCGGGCGTGCTCGAGCGCCTCCCAGGTCAGCTCGAGCGCCATCCGCTGCTGCGGGTCGATGTTGTCGGCCTCGGTCTTGGCGACCGCGAAGAACTCGGAGTCGAAGCCCTTGATGTCCTTCAGGTAGCCGCCGCGGGTGCGGGCCGTCGAAACGCGTTGGGCGATCCGCGGCTCTTCGAGAAACTCCGACCAGCGCCCCTCGGGCAGGTCGGTAATCGCGTCGCGGCCCTCCATGAGCGCCGCCCAGGTCTCATCCGGGGTGTTCATGTCGCCGGGCAGCCGGGTCGCCAGACCAACGATCGCGATGTCGACACGCTCGGCCGGGCCGGTGCGGGTCCAGTCGGCGTCGTCGTCGGCGCCCAGGTCGACCTCGGGTTCGCCCTCGACGATCCGGGTGGCCAGCGCCTCGATGGTCGGGTGCTGGAACGCGACCGCGACAGACAGGGTGACACCGGTCATATCCTCGACGTCGGCGGCCATCGCCACCGCATCGCGCGACGACAGGCCGAGCTCGACCATCGGCACCGACTCGTCGATGTCCTCCGGTGACCTGCCGACCGCCCGGCCCACCCAGTTGCGCAGCCATTCCCGCATCTCGGGGACGGTTAAGTCGGCCTTGTTGGCGGGTGCTTCTCCGGCGGTTGTGTCGCCGGGGACCTGATCGGCGTTCCCAGAGTTGTCCGGCAGGTCAGATTCTGTGTCAGCCATGGTTCCTGGATTCAGTCAGTTTCACTGGCAAAAGCGGTCGGGGAAGCGACACCGCTGCGCAGGCTGCCATCGATGTAGGCGGCGCGGCAGGCGCGGTGCCCGATCTTGCCGCTGGAAGTACGCGGGATCGTCCCCGACTGCACCAGCAGCAGGTCGCGGACGGTCACGCCGTGCCGCACGGCGATGGCCGCACGGATGTCGTCGGCGATCGGCTGGTAGTCCAGCTTGTGCGAGCCGGCGGCGCGCTCGGCGACGATCACCAGCTGCTCGGAGCTGTCGTCGGCGTCGTACTTCAGGCCGGCGTGCGGGTTGTCGAACACTTCCTGCGGCAGTTGGTTCGCCGGCACCGAGAAGGCGGCGACGTAACCGGTGCGCAGCGCCTTGCTGGCTTCCTGCGCCGAGTACTCGAGGTCCTGCGGGTAGTGGTTGCGGCCGTCGATGATGACCAGGTCCTTGATGCGGCCCGCTATATAGAGGTGTCCCTTGTGGTAGGTGCCGTAGTCACCGGTCTTGACCCACATCCCGTCGTCGGGGGCGCCCTCGGCGTGCGACTCGCTGATCCGCGACTTGAGGATGTTGCGGAAGACGTCGTTCGTCTCTTCCTTCTTGCCCCAGTAGCCGACACCCATGTTGTTGCCGTGCAGCCAGATCTCGCCGATGTGACCGTCCGGCAGCTCGCTGGCGGTATCCCGGTCGACGATGACGGCCCACTCGTCGACGCCGACGATGCCGGCGGAAACCTGCGCCACGGCGTTGGGGGCATCGGGGGCGACCTCGACGAAGCGCTGCTTGTTCAGCTCGTCACGGTCGACGTAGATGACGGTCGGCGCCTCGTCCATCGGCGTGGTGGAGACGAACAGCGTCGCCTCGGCCAGGCCGTAGGACGGCTTGATCGCGGTCTCCCGCAGGCCGTAAGGCGAGAACGCCTCGTAGAACTTGCGCATCGACGCCGGGGACACCGGCTCGCTGCCGTTCAGGATCGCCTTGACGTTGCTCAGGTCCAGCGGCGGCTCGCCCTCCTTGGGCACACCACGCACCGCGGCGTGCTCGAACGCGAAGTTCGGCGCGACGGTGATGACCTCGCAGTCCGGTGCGTCCTCGGGCTTGCGCGCCATCTCGCGGATCCACCGGCCGGGCCGGCGCACGAAGGCCGCCGGCGTCATGAAGGTGAAGTTGTGACCGATCACCGGCGAGAGCAGCGCGGTGATCAGGCCCATGTCGTGGAAGAACGGCAGCCAGCACAGGCCGCGGTCGGCCTCCTTGCCTTCCAGGCCGTTGAGCACCTGCAGCACGTTGGTGGGCAGGTTCAGGTGGGTGATCTCCACGCCGGTCGGGGTGCGGGTGGAGCCGGAGGTGT
>DATJTM010000118.1:0-3592 GCA_035503395.1 Luteitalea sp. | reverse complement strand
AGCGTGCCCGTATCGGACACCTGCCCGCCGCTCTCGACATAGAACGGCGTGCGATCGAGCACCGCGTAGCCAGTGGTGCCGGCATCGAGGGTTGGCACTTCAGCCCGCTCGGCATCGAACACGGCGACCACGCGCACGTCGGCGACTTCGGTCAGGTCGTAGCCGTCGAAGCGGTCGGTCAGCGTCTCGAGCGTCGTCCGCGTTGCCGAGTCGCGCACGTCGAACCCTTGGGTGCGCGCCACCTCGAAATGACTGCCGGCGCGAGCCCGCTCGCGCTGCGCCTCCATGGCGGCGTCGTAGCCGGCGCGATCCACCGACAGCTGGCGCTCACTGGCCAGGTCCTCGATGAAGTCGAGCGGCAGGCCGAGCGAGTCGTACAGGCGGAACACGTCCTCGCCGGGGACGACCGTGCTGCCGGACGCGGCGGCGCGATCGAGTACCTGCTCGAGACGACCGAGGCCGCCGGTCAGCACCGCGTCGAACCGCTCCTCCTCCGAACGAATCACGCGGACCACGCTGTCGCGATTGGCCTTCAGCTCAGGGTAGGCGTCGCCCATCTCCGCGACCACGCGATCGGCGAGTTCGTGCATGAACGGCTGCGTGATGCCCAGCTTCTTGCCGTGCCGCATCGCGCGCCGCATGATCTTGCGCAGCACGTAGCCCCGCCACTCGTTGCTCGGGATGACGCCGTCGGCGATGAGGAACGTGCTGGCGCGCATGTGGTCGCCGATCACGCGCATCGACGTGCTCGCCGCGTCATCGGCGCCGTACGCCTGGCCGCACATCTTCGCCACGTCCTGCAGCAGCGGCTGGAACAGGTCGGTGTCGTAGTTGCTCTCGACGCCCTGCAACACGGCGGTGACGCGCTCGAGACCCATGCCGGTGTCGATCGAGGGCGCCGGCAATGGCACCAGCACGCCGCCCGGCTGCCGATCGAACTCCATGAAGACGTTGTTCCAGATTTCCATCATGGAACCGTCGTCTTTCACGTAGTAGACCTCGGAACAGCGACCGCACGGACCGGTGTCGCCCATCTGCCAGAAGTTGTCCTCGGCGCCGAGCTCACCGATGCGCTCGGCCGGCAGGAACTTCCGCCACAACTCGTACGCATCGTCGTCGCGGGGCACGGCGGCGTCGCCCATGAAGATGGTGGCGTACAGGCGCTCCTTCGGCAGCTTCCAGACCTCGGTCAGCAGTTCCCAGGCGAAGGGCACGGCCTCGGCCTTGAAGTAATCGCCGAACGAGAAGTTGCCCAGCATCTCGAAGAACGTGTGATGGCGGGGCGACGGGCCGACGTTGTCCAGGTCGTTGTGCTTGCCGCTGACGCGCATGCACTTCTGGGCGGTGGTGGCGCGCCGGTAGTCGCGCCGCTCCTTGCCGAGGAAGACGTCCTTGAACTGGTTCATCCCGGCGTTGGTGAACAGCAACGTCGGGTCGTCGCCGGGCACGAGCGACGCACTGGGCACCGGCCGATGGCCACGTGCGTCGAAGAAGTCGAGGAACCCACGGCGGATTTCGCGCGAACGCATAGCCGCCCATTTTACCGCCGCAGCTATACTCCGCGCATGTCGCTGCTTCCGCTCGTCCGTGGCACCGTCGCCAGCCTCGTGCTGCTGTCGTCGCTGCCGGCCCTGGCCCAGGCCCCCGCCCAGGCTCCGCTCCCTGCCGACGCCAGCTACACCGTGCACCGGACTGCCGGCAATGCCTCGGCGCTCCTGGCGGCCGACGACAAGGCGTGGGCCAACGCGGCGCACATCACCTGGGGGGAGGCGCCGTATGCGACGACGTTCCGGGCGCTGTGGGCGCCCGACGGCCTGTACCTGCGGTGGGATGCCGACGATCCGGCCCCCTGGAACACGATGACCAACCGCGACGACAAGATCTGGAACGAAGAAGTCGTCGAGATCTTCCTGGACCCGGCCTGGGCAGGGAAGGACTACTGGGAGCTCGAGATCAGCCCGGCCAACGTCGTGTGCGACGTGCGGATGGTGGCCCCGTATCCCAACGTCACCTCGGACCTGACCTGGAACCACGAGGCGCTGAAGACGCAGGTCCGCCACGAGAAGACCACCGACGGCAAGCCGCGGCGCTGGGTGGCCACGGCGTTTGCGCCATGGGCCGGCTTCCGGTCGCTGCCGGTGCCAGAGAAGGTCGGCTTGCCGCCGAAGGCTGGCGATGCCTGGGGCTTCAACGCGTTCCGCATCGAGCGGCCCAATGGCCCGGCCAAGCCCGAAGAGGGCGCCGTCAACCGCGCCTGGTCGCCGACCGGGGGTGGCAGTTTCCACAAGCCGGCCGCCTTCCGGAAGTTCATCTTCGCGGACAAGTAAGGAAGAAATTTCAGAAGTTCAGAATTTCAGAAGTTCGTCACCGCCGCCTCGCAGCCGCAGCATCTTTCCGACGTGTGGCAGTGGTAGTGACATTCTGAAACTCTGCAATTGTGAAATTGTCCTACTCATTGCCGCGCCGTCGCCGCACCGCGGCGATGGCGTCGCCGAGGTCGAATCCCTGTCGCACGAGATATGCGACGAGGCGCTGGGCATGACGGTCGTCGCTGATCGTGCCTCGAAGCCGGCGATCGAGTGCGGCCTCGAGGGTGGCCGCGACCGACTGCTCTTCGAACCCTTCGGCCGTGGCGTCCCGCGCGGCGGCGCGATCGAGACCCATGGTCTCGAGCGTGCGCCGAATCCGTTGCGGGCCGCGCCGCTTGATGCGGGCCTCGGTGCGCGCAAAGGCACGGGCGGCGCGCGTGTCGTCGAGCACCTGCTCGCGCCGGAGGCGATCGATGGCCGCGTCGATTTCATCGGGGTCGCACTGGCGCCTGGCGAGCCGATCCCGCAACTGGCGTTCGGTCAGTTCGCGACGGGACAGCGCGGCCAGCCCGTACGTATACGGGTCCGGCGGCGTCACGTCGCGAGGCATGCAGCCATCGTACGCCCGACGCCTGCGCTGTGTGTGCTGGCCTGATGGTTCGTAGCCGTTCGACTGGTCGGACGGAACCGCAGGAATGACAAAGGCGCCTCGGAGAGGCGCCCTACCGTCGGATGACGTGTCCGGCGCCGTGCGTCCCCGGTTCCCGGTTCCCGGTCCCCGGTTCCCGGTACCCGGTCTCTTTCCTGAGCCTACGTCCCGAACCGCGTGACCTCGGGTATGCCCCGGGCCGGCGCGGTGGCGGCACGCAGCATCTCGTCGCGCGCCATGTCGGACGTCGTCGACACGCCCTGCACCTTCAGCTTGAACTCGTCCTTGTTCGACGCATAGCGCAGTGCGTCCTCGTAGGTCACGACGCCGCGCGTGTACATCAGGAACAGGTGCTGGTCGAAGGTCTGCATGCCGTACTGCGACGTGCCGGCCGCGATCGCGCCGTGGATCAGGTGCGTCTTGTCCTTGTCGGCGACCGCGTCGCGGATGAACGGCGTGCTGATCATCACTTCGACCGCCGCCACACGGCCGGCGCCGCCGGCGCGCGGCAGCAGGCGCTGCGACACCACGGCGCGCAGTACGCTGGCCAACTGCAGGCGGACCTGACGCTGCTGGTGCGGCGGGAACACCGCGACGATACGGTTGATGCTTTCCGGGGCGTCGAGCGTGTGCA
>DATJTM010000117.1:0-10475 GCA_035503395.1 Luteitalea sp. | reverse complement strand
CTGTTGTGGCTCGGCGCCGTGCTCAGCGTCGTGGCATACGAACTCCGACCGGAGACAGGCGCGGCGGTGGCTGGATTCCAGTGGTGGCCGGGCGTCGGCATCGGCGGTATGCGTGGCGCCTTGGACTACGCGATGCTCTTCGGCTGGTGCGGGCTGGCGACGGTGGTTGCGGCGGCGCACGGGACCTCACGTCGCCGTCTGCTGACGTGGCCGGCGACGGCCGTGCTCATCACGCTGTTGCTCGAAATCGCCCAGCGTGTCGTGCCTGGGCGTACTGGCGATCTGTCGGCGCCGATCTTCACGCTGCTCGGCGTGCTGGCTGCGCGAGTCTGTCTCGACCTCCGCCGCGAATCGGACAGCGTGTAGGTGGGGCGGCTCGTTGGGCCGTGCCTACCGTACTCGTTCAGCCTCGGCGTCCATGTGTCGGAGTCACTGACCCGACTGTGTCAGGGCGAGATAGGCGCGCGCGTACCGTCGCCCCAGCTCTCGCAGTGACGGCGTGTCGAAGTGCAGTCGATCGCCCTTGTGGTTCAGGCCCTCCGACGACACGTACGCCGTGCGCGTGGCCGTCTTCGGGAGACGGCGGTGCGCCTCGTCCACCGTCTTTCGCGCGTCGTCCCACGGCGCGCCCTCGAACTTGCCCATCTGGCCGGCGATGAACGGCACATCCGGCGCGTTCAGGGTCTGCCGAAGCCGAACGACCAGGGCTTCGAGCTTGCCGGCGTACGCCGGCGCCAGGATCGCCGTCGAGTCCGACTCGCCCTGATGCCACAGGATGCCCTTCAGCGTGCCTTGCACGAGCGCCACCTTCGCGCGTGCGATCGCGTCGTCCCACGGATGCGTCTTGGTCGCCGCGTCAATCGCGCCCGGCATCCACGAGTCGATCGGCGACCCGCCGACCGCAGCCGGCACCAGCCCGACGACGATGCCGGGGTGTGCCTGACCGACGGTCGCCGCGAAACTGCGCCCGAGACCGACGCCGGCAATCGGCTTGTCGAAGTGCATCGGGTCGATGGCAGGCACCCACGTGCCGGATCGATCCAGCATCAACACGCCTCGTGCGGGTACCGTTGCCTCGTCGTCGAGCACGCCGCGTCCGGCCATGTTCGATTGACCGAGCAGCAGGAAGACCTGCAGCGACTCTCGCGGCGGCAGTGACGACTGCGCCCCGAGTGAAACGCCCGTCGCAAGCACCAGCAGCAGGAGATGACGAAGGCGCCGCAACGGAGTTCCTCGTGCCCCGGTCTGGATGGACGTGCGTGTCCCGAGCAATTCAATGGGGTGGGTCGGCATGGGCATGCGCGTCATTGTCGATCGTCGGGCATCAGCGGACGCACTACACCGTCGGGGAAGCGGCCCCCAGGCGTCCAGGTCGGCCTTCGGCACTCCAGCAACGAGCTCGACGATACCGCCGCCGTGCGAGGCGTCGCCTCGGCGCCGCGTGTGGGCAGCGCCGTGTCATCCCGGGGGGATCGATGAGCGGCCTGGTGGACGCCATTCGGCCCGAATGGATCCGCGGGCGGGGCGAGCGCGTTAGAATCCGCGCACCCATGAGTCCTCGCCGCGCGCTCGGCTCGGTGCTCCTCGCGTGTGTGGTGACGACGTGCGCGTCGTCGCTGCACGCGCAGGAGCCGTTCCCCTTGCGGCCGTCGGACAACGGTCGCTTCCTCGTCGACGCCAGCGGCCGGCCGTTTCCGATCCTCGGGCGCACGGCCTGGTTCATGGCGCTCCTGTCGACGGCGGACGTCGCCGTATTCCTCGGCGACACGAAGGCCCGCGGGTTCAACACGGTGGAACTCGCGTTGATCGGCCACGACCCGCGCGGGCGACATGCGCCGTTCGACGACCGCGGCGCGGCGCCGTTCCTGAAGCGGCTCGACGGCCAGACGTGGTCTGGCGGCCTCGAGTACGGGAAGGCGTCCGCCGAGTCGCCAGACTTCACCACCCCGAACGAGGCGTACTGGCGCGGCATCGACGCGCTGCTCGCCGATCTCGAGGCGCGCGGCATGCTCGCGCTCGTCTTTCCTGCCTACGTCGGGTACGCCGGCAACACCAATCAGGGGTGGATGGGGGAAATGGTCGCCAACGGGCCGGACCGGATGCGCACGTACGGCGAGTTCATCGCCCGTCGCTACGCCGGCCGCAAGAACCTGGTGTGGATGCTGGGCGGTGACTTCGGCGAGTTCGACCCGGCGCAGTCGGCGGCGGAACGCGGGCTGGTGGACGGACTGCTGCGCGGCGATCCGGCAGGCGCGGCAAAGCTGCGCTCGGCCGAGTGGAGCTCGGAGACCATCGGCACCGACCAACCAGAGTTCGGTTCGCTGATCACGTTGAACGGCGCTTACACGTTCGACGGGTACACCGCCGATCACACCCGGCGCGCGTACGCGGTGACGCCGGTGCGGCCGGCGTTCCTGCTCGAGGAGCCGTACGACGAGGAGGCCGCCGATGGCACCAACGTCAATCGTCGGGCGACGCAGCCGGTGCGCCGCTTCCAGTGGTGGGGCTGGCTGGGGTCAATCGGCGGGTACGTGGCCGGCAACGGCTACGTCTGGCCGTTCGCGGGCGACGCGTGGCGCACGCATCTCGACACCGCCGGCTCACGCGATCTCAGCCGGCTCAACGCCTTCATCCGCGGCCTCGCGTGGCACACGCTGGTGCCGTCTGGCCTCGGCGGCATGCGCGAGCTGATCACGAAGAACGGGTCTACCTCGCGCGCCACCGACTACATCGCGGCCGCCGCCGCGCTCGACGGCAGTCTGTTGGTCGCCTATGTGCCACCGGACGGCGCCGGCACCTTCGAAGTCGACGTCCGTGCGATGCGGCGGACGGCCCGCGCCCGCTGGTTCGATCCGGCCGATGGGAGCTGGAAGGCCGTGGACGATGCGGTGCCGAACGCGGCGCCGCATACATTCCGCCTGCCCGGGCGGAATGCGGCGAAGGAGCGCGACTGGGTGCTGGTGCTCGACGCTCCTCCGCCAGACCCGATGGCAACTCTGCGTTGAGGCCGACGGCCGCTGACGCCGGTCGGAATCGGTTCCCTTTTCGGCCCGTCCCTGCCAGAGTGACTCGCGATGGCACCCGCGAGATCAGTCCGTGTCCTGTTCGTCGTCGCCTTGCTCGTCGTCGCCGGACGGGCCGCGGCTCAGGAATTGCCGCTGCGATACGGCGTGGCCACCTTTGGTGACGTCGAGCCACTGCGCGATGCGGCGACGTTGGCAACGTGCGGCTACGACTATATCGAGCCCGGGCTCGCCAAGACGCTGGCGTTGCCAGAACCGGAGCGCGTCGCGCAACTGCAGCGCATGACGGCCGCCGGCATTCGCATCGAGACGATGAACTGGTTCCTGCCCGGCACCGACATCAAGCTGACGGGGCCCGACGTCGACCAGGCGCGGATCAACACCTTCCTCGAACGTTCGCTGGCGCTCGCCGACACGCTCGGCGCGAAGGTCATCGTCTTCGGCAGCCCGGGTGCGCGGTCGTTCCCAGAGGGGTTCCCGCACGAACAGGCCTGGGATCAGCTGAAGACATTCCTCCACACCGCCGGCGACCTCATCGAGAAGCGCAAGTACGGCATGGTCATCGGCATCGAGCCACTTCGAAAGCCGGAGAGCAACATCATCAACTCGGTGGCCGAAGCGGCCAGGCTCGCGCGTGAGGTCAAGCACGCAAAGGTGCGGATCATCGTCGACTTCTACCACCTGACCTTCGAGAACGAGAGTCCCGACGTGATCCTGGAAGCGAAGGACCTGATCGTGCATCTGCAGATCGCCGATCCGCCGACGCGTGGCTTTCCGACGCAGGACGGCGGCGATGCGCGCTATCGCCAGTTCTTCGACAACCTGCGCCGGATTGGCTACAAGGGGCGCTTGAGCATCGAGGCCAACTCGTCCAACGTTACCGGCGATTGCGGCCCGGCGTTGACCTTCCTGAAGTCGATGGCCGCCGCGCGCTAGGGCAGGTAGGCTGCGACGATCCAGCCGGCCGCCGCCGCGCAGACCAGCGCGGCGATCGAACGTCGCGCGATGTTGCCGGTGAGCTGGCGTGCAATCGCGTCAGGATCGCCTTTCATGATGCGGGTGATCTTCGACCAGTCGCCGGGATCGGCCACCATCGCGCGACGGGCCGACGAGAACTGGCCGACCACACAGACCCGCGCACCGGGCTCGATCCGCCGCTCGACGAAGCGATGCTGCGTGGCATCGATGACGTCGTCGGTGTGACTGGTCTCCCGCCGGTACTCGCCGTCATCGTCGCTCCATTGCGCTTCGACGGTGGGCTTCGAGCCGGCGGTCCGAGGTGGCGGAGTCGGCAGGCTCTGCTGACGCGCGTTGGCGCGAGCGACGGCGATGGTCATGTCGAGCGTCGCGTCGTCGCAATCGAGTTCGGGGACGGCAAGCAGCCGGAACGTGCCCGCGTGCGTGACGATCTGCGAAGGCGTGACGCCGATGCCGTCCAGGCAGACGACCTTGCTCCGTCCCTTGCTGCCGCCGCGCAGCGTGTAGACCTCGTACGTGAACGCCACGCACGGCTGGCCGCTGAGCGGGGCCTCGAGCGGCCGTCCCATCGGCTCGATGTGGCCGACGATCATCGCCCGGCCGTCGCGAGGCATGTCGCCAGCGATACCGCCGACCACGGACCTGCGTTCTCGCCACGCCTTCACCGCAGAGATCGCCGTCATCGCTGCGACCCATGCGAGGAATCCGACGCCGAACGCCACCAGCGGTAGCGGTGCCGAACCGGCGCTCGACGGGCGCAGCAGCGTGAATGCGACACCGATCGATGCCAGCAGGCCGGCGGTCGCCAGCAGAACGCGAAGTGCGCAGCCCTTCAACGCGAGCTCCCGATATCGCGCGTCGTCATCACGTCGCGGCGGCGAACAGACTCGAGAGCCACACGAGAAAGCCGGTGAGGAATCCGACCAGCGGGCCGAAGGCGACGTCGACGTAAGCGTAGATGCCGCCGGTGAGCGACACCCGGCTGCCGGCCATCGCGAAGGATGCCACCACGAACGTCATGGCCACGGCGCACACGAGGTAGGCGAGTGGTGCCGCGGCGCCGAGATCGCGAGCGACCAGCCCCGGCAGCCGAAGATGCCGGCGCCGATCGTGACGTTGACGATGCTGGCGGTGAATCCGCGGACCCCTATGGCCCGAACGAGGCCTGGATCGTCACCTGAAGCGGCTGTCGGCACGGCTCAGTCTAGCCGCCCGCGCGCTGGTACACACGAACCCAGTCCACTTCCATGCGGGAAGGAAACTCGGTCTTGCCGGGATCGCCGCCGTTGTCGCCGCCGACGGCGACATTGAGGATCATGTACTGCGGCTTCAGGAACGGGTTGCTCCCGTCCGGATTCACGGTGTCGGCCAGACGTGTTTCATTGAGCAGGCGGTCATCGACGTAGAGGCGGATGGCCTCCTTGTCCCAGTCCATGCGCCACACGTGAAACGCCTGGGCCCACGAGGCGTCGCCGAGTTCTTTCAGTGGCGTGAGCGTGGTATCCCAGCGTGGGCGGGGGCCGTCGGGCGAGGCCCAGGCGACGTTGGCCAGCAGCATCCCGCGGTAGTACTCCATGATGTCGATCTCGCCATTGGCGGGCCATCGACCTTCCACGCCGAGGCACCACCACGCGGGCCACAGCCCGGGCCGCACGTCGATGCGCGCCCGCAGTTCGAAGCGGCCGAACTGCCAGGCCTGCAGGCCGCGCGTGATCAGGCTGGACGACGTGTAGTCGGCAGACGCGCGGGCCCGGCGCCAGTCGCGCGCGGCGGGATCGTGATTCGGATTGGCGATCGATTCGCGACGGGCCTCGATCACGAGCATGCCGTGCCGCACGGTTGCATTCTGCGGCTGGTAGAACTGCAGCTCGTTGTTGCGGACGAAGCCGCGCTCGTACGTCCAGTTGGCGGGATCGGGCGCGCCGGCGCGGTCGAATTCGTCGGCCCACACTAACGTGTAGCCAGCGGGCGCAGCGCGTGGGACTGTGGCGCTCGCCGAAGAGGTCGCGGGCGGTTGGGCCCAGCCGGAACCAAGCGCGAGCAGAGCGCCGGCGACGGATACGAGAGCGATGCGCATGGGCGTACGTTACCCGCTTTCCGGCCGGCCGATGGCCCTCACGGCCGGATCCAGACCGTCGACGACGCTGCGCAGACCGCGAAGTCCCTCTATCGGGTCGTGCCGGTCGTGGTCACGTTCTGCACGCGTGCCGAATCGAAGTCCAACGTCATGACTTCAGGTCCATGAGTCGAGCGAGGCTGAGCCGATGACCCGCGAAGGCCGGCACGCGTCGGGCAAGCAAGAAGACGCGCTCCAGGCGGCGCCAGAGCCATCGGTTCTCGGTGACCAGTGTCGTGGGCGTTCGTGGCCGCAGATGTCGAACGACCTGTGCGTCTTGCGGGGCAGTGTCACCAGGCATCGACCGCCGATCGTCACCGTCCTCGGCAACGGCCACGACGTGGGCCCAGAAACAGAAGGCCGCATCTGCGGCGGCGTCGGTGTCCTGCGACTCGGTGTGCTCGGCAATCAGTGTCAGCGTGGCGTCCAGTGCCGTGTCCGAGTCGGCACCCGTGACGTCTGGCCATCGCCGTGTCACGTCGCGCAGCAACGCCTCGAAGTGCTCCGCGTCCGACTCCAGCCGTTGGCGCGCGTGCGAGACGATGTCGCTGAACACGTGCGGGGTGTCGTCGACCAGGACGGGGCGCTCGTGGCACTCGGCCAGTGACGTCGACGTCAGTGCGTGCAGAACCGCACCGCGAGCCACTGCGGTCACACGCGCGCTCGCCGACGGCGAGATCCCCGCCGGCATCGTGCCGCCCTCGGCGTGCACCTCGAGCACCTGCATCCGTGCCACGTTGGTGAGCCAACCCGTCGCCTGGCAAAAGGCCGCGTCGTCGTGCAGGTCGCACAGGACCTGCAGGACTTCGACTGGCGCGATGGCCATCACCGGCAACTCAGGGATCAGGCCGACCGGTGCCCTTCGCAGCGCCGACATCTCGAACAGCCATCGATCGTCTGCCATCGGTGCTCCGACTCGAACGGCTCAGATGCGTCGCTGCTCGACAGGGGGAACCCGCAAGCCCAACGAATGCAGAGACATCACACACGGACGAACGGTCACGGCGCGCTCGACCGAACTGTGGGCGACTGTTGGGGTCGGGCGATCAGCGTGTCGGGCTGCCGTCGTGCGCCGGCCGCGAGAGGCGCGCGAGTTGGCGCGTCCTGCCGAACCGCGCGAAGTCGGGGTCACATCCTTCGGCTGACTGTGTGGCCCCGTCAAGGCCGCTTGAAGCGGACTCGACGGTCGGGCCGTCTTGAGGCGTTTCGCGCGGGAGGGCAGTGCAATGGGCAGTGAGTCTTGCCGCCGAGGCGCCGCGGCAACCAGCGCCGGCATCGACAGATTCGCAACGGTCCCTGCGTGGCGAGCTGTGCGAGGAGGTCGGCAGCCGCGGGATAGTCGCCGTCCTCATTGGCCAGCGCCAACAGGTTGGCGGCCTGTCGGCATGCCCGCGTCCCATCGCGATCGAGCACCGCGACCGCCAGATGGTAGCGAGCCTCCTCACGGCCGTACTCAGTCGCGGGGTACGACCTGATTGCGCGCCGATAGGCGCTGATAGCGGCAGCCGGTTCCCGACGGGTACCAATCCCGTACTGCAGGCAGTAGCCAACCTCGAGCCACGCCTCGCCATCCGCAACCGCGGTCCGCTGCCACCACAGAAACGCTCGGCGGAAGTTCCCGAGCATGCGGTACGTCGCGGCGATGTTGTTCGACGCACACTCGCTTCCACGTCGAAGTTCCCGCTTCAGGCGAAGAATCTCTTGTCGACGACGGTCTGTTGCAGTCGCGCCCATCTTTCACTCAAAGACGTGAGGAGAGGCTAACGCGTCTAGCGAGTGGCGCCCCGCCCCTCTGCCGCGACACGTGTGGAGGTCGCCTGCGTGATCGGCCGCGCCATTCTTACGGAGATAGGCCACCGTTCGTACGACACGCGCCGTGAACAGCGCTTTCAAGAGACGCTCGGTTACAGACCGCGTAACGCAGACGGTGTCCTGTATCCCGCCGGTAGGGGCACGTACCCGACGCGCCCATCAAAAACGGCGCCGGCCGATCAGGCCGGCGACCGTCTCACCGCGATATAACGCCGGGCCGACGCTCGGATTCGGCGACGGTGTACCGGTGTTTGTGAGGAAGGGGAAACTGGAGTCCACCTCCGCGCTTCGGCGAACGACCTTCGCGAGGACGGGAGGAGCGAAGGATGGTGGACCTGACCGGGATCGAACCGGTGACCTCCTGAATGCCATTCAGTAAACAGCGTGGGACACAGTGGGCCAAGCCGCCTGTCGGATCGACGGATATGCCAAGCAAAATGGTCGATCTTACGCTCTAGGTGGTTCATCGTGAGACAGCGTGAGACACCGTGGGCCACGTGCGTAGGTTGACCAATCGGTTGACCAGCTCCAAGGTCCATGTTCGGCTCTCGCGCGTACTACACCTCAGATGCTGAAGCTGCTCACCGCGCGGTTCGTAGAGGCATGTCGCCCCGTCGGGGCGAGGGCCGAGTACGTCGATTCGATGACGCCGGGTCTCGCGCTGCGGGTCGGCGCCCGCTCGAAGACATGGGTGGTGCTGTACAAGCCCAAAGGCGGTCGGGTACGGCGCCAGAAGATCGGCCGATATCCTGCGTTGAGCCTGGCTGCGGCTAGGTCGGCTGCGCGTGAGTCGATGGAGGCCGTACACAGGGGCCAAGATCCTGCGGCCGACGCTGCACGCGCCAAGCGCGACACGTTCGGCTGTCTGGCCGAGCAGTACCTGGAGCGCCACGCCAAGCTGACGAAGCGTTCGTGGGCCGAGGACGCGCGAATCCTCCAGAAGGACCTACTACCTCACTGGCGAGATCTTCCCGTGCGGGAACTCTCGCGTCGCGCCATCCGCGAACGCCTCGACGAAGTTGCCGACCGAGCACCCGTGGTGGCGAATCGCACCTTGGCTCTCATATCGAAGATGTTGAACTTCGCGGTGGACCGAGAGTGGCTCGACGCGAATCCTGCCGCTCGCCTCGCCAAGCCCACTCGCGAACTGGCCCGAGAACGGGTGCTCACCGACGCCGAAGTTGCGGAGTTCTGGCGTGCGCTTTCGGCGGCCGAGGTCCGATATGAAGCCGCTGTTCTTGGGGCGCCACCGACGGGCGCGGTAGAGGAGGCGGGTCCCCGTCTACGTCCAGTGCTCGCAGATTGGCTTCGTCTGCGGTTGCTCACCGCGCAACGAGGTGGCGAGGTCCTCTCGATGTGCTGGAGTGATCTGGACTGGGACAAAGCAACGTGGACGATTCCCACGGTTGTCGCCAAGAATGGAATCGCGCACGTCGTACCGCTCTCGTCAGCCGTCTTGAGCATCCTGAAACGGCGCCGTGCGGTCGTCGAGGTTGCAGCCGCCGCTGATGTCCCTTGGGTGTTCGCTAATGACCGACGAACCGGTCCCGCAGGGCACCGCGCGCGGAAAGTCTCGCTGGCACCTTTCCTGTCTCAGGCGCAGAACGTACGCGCGCACGATCTGCGACGAACAGCGGCGTCGGGCATGGCTCGACTTGGCGTTTCTCGCGAGACCATCGCTCGCGTGCTGAACCACGTTGACGGCGGACCGCGCATGACGGCCGTCTACAACCGATACTCCTACCTCCCCGAAAAGCGCGACGCTCTTGAACGATGGGCCTCCGAAGTCGAGCGGCTAACGCGCGGACCGGCGGCAGGCTGACGGCTCCGTAGAGCCGCAAACGCATCAAGTCCTCGGCCTGTCGGCTGCCCCGTCGCTCCGCCGGTGTGTCCAGTGATCCTTTTGTAGGGCTGGCGCGTACAGTTCCCAGCGTGGCTCGAACTGAGCGGACCAACGATCGTTCGAAAAGAGATCACTGGACTCTTCCTGCCGAACCATACGCACTCGTGTCGGCGCCAGAGATTCAAGTGATGGTGGGGTGTTCTCGGCGGACTCTCGGGCGTTGGATTCGCACCGGTGTCTTCCCGTCCCCAGATGTCTTGCTGCCTACGCGGCGCCGCGCCTGGAAGGCCGTCACCGTGACCAACTGGATCGACAGTCGAGCCCCGCATCGTCTGTGCGCTGAACCCGAGTGCCAGGCTGGGTACCGCCCACAGGGTTCTAAACCTCGCTAGACCGTCGTCACCAATCGATAAGGCAATTGCGCGGGCCCCGTCGGCGACGTGTTGGAACGAGCGGTGCCAACTCTGGCCACGTGTCTACCCTCGCCCAAGTGCACGTGCGTTCGTCAACACTTCGCACGATGAGCTGCCTGGGCCATGCGCGGGATGGGTGAAGGGCCGGTTTGAGTGCCTCACGCGTATTGTCAGACATGACGCTGATCTCAGACGGAGCCAACCGTTCCACAGCTTCCGGCTTGGCCACCAACAGGCAGGCGACGGGCCTCCTGTGTGTCACCACGCTTGCGTCGCTCGAGTGGCGGCCT
>DATJTM010000116.1:0-13716 GCA_035503395.1 Luteitalea sp. | reverse complement strand
CTCATCGACTTCCCGGCCTGGCGCCGGTCGTTCGAGGAGCTGATTCCGCCACGCTACCAGCCGACGTTCTCGCCGCTGTTCGACGAGATCGGCCGCATCCTCGAAGCGTACGTGACCGGGCAACTGCTGGTCGCACTCGGCATGGCGGTGCTGTATGCGATCGGCTTCTGGCTGCTCGACGTGCCAGCATGGGCAGGCATCGCCGCGATCTCCGGGCTGCTCAACGCCGTGCCGTATATCGGCACCGCGATCGGGCTCGTGCTCGCGCTGACCTTCACCATGGCCGATGGCGCTGGCCTGCTTCGGCTCGGCGGCGTCGCCGGCGTGTTCGTCATCGTTCAGAACGTCGAGGGCTTCTTTCTCACGCCGCGGATTCTGGGCGGCCGGCTGCAACTGCACCCGATGGCCGTCTTCCTCGGCATCCTCATCGGCGGCAACCTGTTCGGCCTGCTCGGCATCCTGCTGGCGATTCCGACGATTGCCGTTGCCAAGGTGCTCGCCAAGTTCGCGCGCGAACTCTATCTGGACTCGCGCTTCTATCGCGGACTGCCGACGCAGGCTCCACGGCGACCATTGGCGACCCGGCTGGCCTCGGCGAGCGAGGAAGTCATGCGTCAGCAGCGTCGATCCGAGTCGGGCGACGAACTGCTGGCTGCTCAGGACGGAAAGTCGGAAGTCTGAAGAGAGAAGTCTGAAGCACAGCAATCGGCAGTCGGTAATCGAAGGCAGGGCCGCTTGTCGCACGCCGGCCTTCTCTGCGAGTCGGGCATCGGCGGCGCCGACGACACGGCGCTCGTCCTCGATTCGTAGCCGACCGACTTGTCGTTCCAGTGCTGTGCGGTGGCGCGTGCCCCGACGTTCAGTTCTGAAGCAGCGGTTCGCTGCGGAGGAGGCTGATGTGGGGAAGCTGCGACTCGACCTGTCGATCCGGGACGTCCATGGCCGCGAGATCTCGGATCCCCGCGCGACCGTCCGGCTGTCGCCGCCCGACGGGGTTGGCGCGGTCGCCGCGACGGTCAGTCTCGACGGCACGCCGAAGTCACTCGTCTTTCCAGAGGGGCCGGCGTCGCCAGCGCTGATCCTCCGGGTGACGCCGAGCCTGTATCGCGATGGCGCGATCACCTGCACCGTCGACGGCGACGGGCGCGTCACCCCGACCGCGCCGCTGGTGCTGCCACGACGCGCGTCGCACTGGCAGCCCGTGTTCACGCACTGGGCATCGATGTCGGATGTGTTCGGGCCGCTGCAGGACGTGCTCGGCGCGTCGGGCACCTTCCGGGTCGGGCAGTTCTCCGAACCCGTGATGTGTACCGATGCCGTGTTCGACGGCATCGATGCGGCCGACGAATCGCGGGCGCTCGCGAAGGTGTCGCTCCTCAACCTGTTCGGCCGCTTGCGCGACGAGCGTGTGCCGGGCGGCACGGGACCGTGGTTCGGGCACGTGCGCGAACTGCTGCTGGCGACGCGTGAACGGTTCCTCGCGGAAGTCGACGAGGCCTGCTGGTCGACCGTCACTCGTCTCTCCGACACACCGAAGCCCGGGTACCGCCCGTCGCCGGTCAAGAATCACCTCGACAACTTCAGGAACCTGCCTGGCGTGACCAACGTCCGCGCCGGCGCGAGTGTGAAGACCACCGAGCGGAAAGCGAACCTGCAGTTCTCCGTGGTGCGGGCGCGGCGAGACGGCCGCGACACGTGGCTGCTCGACGCCGACATCGACGAGAACGGTGGCCTGCTCCTGCACACCTTCGATGTCATCCGTCATGCGTTCACCGGAGGCACGCATCCGGTCGACGTGCACGAGTGCCTCTGTCACTCATTTCCCGACACCGACCTCGGATACCACCTCGAGCCGATGGCCCTGCTGCCCGTGCCGCGCGCCATCGTCACTCGGGCGAGGGCGGGCCGGCCGCTGGTGATGCGTGGGCGACGAAAGCGCTGAGCCGCCGCGGTGCAGCTCACGCTGTCGATGCCACGGCCGATTGCCGATCCATGAGGTCGTTCGGCCGCGTGCCCGTGGCGGGCCGGATCCCGCGCTTCCTGTGGACTCCCGTGCTGGCGAGCCTGTTGTCGGCGTTCGTGTTCGGCGCCTGCCGTCCGGCAGCGGCGCCGCTGTCTGCGCAAGACCGCCTGCAGGTGATCTGGCAGTCCTTCGTCCGCACGTACATCCGCGACTCGGGGGCGGTCGTCGATCCGATGCACGGCGGCCGGGTCAGCTCAGAAGCGCAGTCGTACGCACTCGTCCGGGCGGTATGGATGCGCGACCGTCCGACGTTCGAGCGGGTGCTGGCGTGGACCGATGCCCACCTGCGTCGCGACGATGGGCTGTATGCGTGGCTGTGGGATCCGAAGTCCGAGCGGATCGTGGATCCGAACTGCGCAACAGATGGCGACGTGGAGATTGCCTACGCGCTGGCGATGGCGTCGGTCGTCTTCGAGCAGCCAGCCTACGCGGCGCAGGCGCGCACCATCGTCCGCGCCATCCGGCTGCATGCGTCCATCCCGGTCGCGAACGGGTGGTTCCCGTCAGCCGGCAACTGGGCCGGACCCGAGCGCATCATCAATCTTTCGTATTTCTATCCTTACGCGACGCCGTGGTTCGAACGCCTCGATCCGAAGGCCGGCTGGGAGGACGCGACCTCGCTCGGGTACGCACTCGTCGAGGCGACGCTTGCCGGCCCGCTGTCGCTCCCGGCCGACTTCGCCGTGGTGCGGACCGACGGTCGGCTCGCCCCGTTGCCGACTGGGCACATGCTGAGTGGCGTCTTCTCGTACGACAGCATCCGGATTCCCTGGCGCATGGACCTCGCATGTCGCCTGACGGGCGACCGAGGCGCCTGCCGGTTGGCGAAATCCCTCGGACAGCGATTGGCCGCGGTGCATGGTCGCGACGACGGCTTCTTCACGCGCTACGACGCCCGCACCGGTGCGGCGGTCAACACGGAACGCTCGCAGAGCTTCGCTGGCGCGTTCCTCACGGCGCTGATGCGTGGGGCACCCGACGTGGCGAAGCGCCTGCGGGCCGCGCAGCTGGATGACGCCTCACTCGACGCGCTGGCGCAGGCGCCGGACCGCTACTACGACGCCAACTGGGTCTGGTTCGGGCTCGCGTCGGCCGACGGCGTGATCGAGGCCCGGACGCCATCGGTGGACCGGCTCGTCGTGCCGTAGTCGATCGCAGGAGGCGCCGAGGACGCGTGTTGTATAGTGCGCGGCACAGCCATGATCCTGCGATCTTCCGTGCCCACGGCGTGCCTGCTGGCAACGCTGCTCGCCTCTCCGCTGGCTGCCCAGCAGACACCGGCCACGACCACGCCCAAGCCCAGTCCGAAGGACACCGAGGTGTGGGAGCCCGAGCCGAAGGTGGTCACGCCGGGTAGCCCGGAGGCCGCTCCCTCCGACGCCATCGTGCTCTTCGATGGCAAGAACCTGGACGAGTGGGTGCTGACCAAGGGCGGTGGCCCCGCGACGTGGACCGTCGCCGACGGCGTGCTGACCGTGAACAAGCCGGCGGGCAACATCCAGACGAAGCGCTCGTTCACCAACTATCAGCTGCACATCG
This sequence comes from Luteitalea sp., assembly GCA_035503395.1. GTDB lineage: Bacteria > Acidobacteriota > Vicinamibacteria > Vicinamibacterales > Vicinamibacteraceae > Luteitalea. The sequence continues at coordinate 10,154 of DATJTM010000116.1, read as the reverse complement.
AATGGCGCATCCCGGCCAGCATCACCGGCAAGGATCAGGGACGTGGCAACAGCGGCCTGTTCCTCGCGTCCACTGGTGGGGGCGACGCCGGCTACGAGTTGCAGATTCTCGACTCGTTCAACAACCGGACGTACTCGAACGGCCAGGCCGGCAGTATCTACAAGCAGGGCATGCCGCTGGTCAACGCGATGCGCAAGCCCGGCGAGTGGAACGTCTACGACGTGCTCTGGACCGCGCCGACGTTCAACGCCGACGGGTCGGTGAAGACGCCGGCCCGCGTCACCGCGCTGCACAACGGCGTGGTGATTCAGAACAACTACGAGCTGAAGGGCGAGACGCTGTACATCGGCGCGCCGACGTACAAGGCGCACGGCGCGACGCCGATCAAGCTGCAGTCGCACGGCGACCCCAGTGAGCCGATCAGCTTCCGCAACATCTGGCTGCGCGAGCTCAAGTAACCAGAGCCGGCCTTCCTCGGTCGGCCTTCGGCCGTCGGAAGGTCATTGCGCCGGTCCGGCTGGCGGCCTACCACCAGCGTCGTACGGCCTTGGTCTTTGGGCCTTGCACGTTGGCAAAGCATGGTGGCTTGTCCCCAGTGCTGCCAGCCTTCGTCGATCGGCCTTCCTAGTGGTTTGCGAAGGCCGACGGCCGAAGGACGAAGGCCGACAAGGTACGGCGTCACTCCCACCTGAATACGCGTGAGGCGACGGCCGTGAGGGCGAGGAACAGCACGGCCAGCATCGCCACGTCGGTGCCGTGCGCGAGCCAGCCGTCGCCGCGCCACACGCCGCGCAGCAACGACACGGCGTAGGTCAGGGGCAGCACGTGGGCCACGGCCTGTGCCACCGGTGGCAGTGACTGTATCGGCACGACCAGCCCCGACATTCCGAGCATCGAGTAGACGACCAGCGTCGCCAGGGGTTGCGCAAAGCGCGCAGTTGGCACGAGGCTGGCCACCACGAAGCCGACGGCCAGCAGGCAGAGCGTCGTGTACAGCAGCGCCACCGTGAACGAGAGCCAGGGCGCCGACGCCGTCGGCATACTGCGCGCGCCCACGAGCACGAGGAGCACCAGCGACAGGGCCGTGAATCCGAGCTTCACGAAGACGTGGGCCAGCAGGATGGCCGTCGGGCGCAGCGGCGTCGCCCGCAGGCGCTTGAGGATGCCGCCCTCCCTGTAGATCGCGATCACCGCGACGAGCGAGATGCAGGCGCTCAGCGCCATCATCACCGCCGCGAAGACCGGCAGGTCGCTGCCCAGCAGGGACGGCACCTGCGAGCGTCGCGGCGCGCCCGCGCCCATCCGTTGCAGGACGACGAACAGCAGGATGGGGAAGCCGAACGTGCCGATCACGCCAAGCGGCTCGCGGACGAAGATCTTGGTTTCGAGCCAGGTCAGGGCCCAGAGTCCACGCAGGGTCGCCATGTCAGCTGCGGATCGAGTGGCCGGTGGTGCGGAGGAAGACGTCCTCCAGCGTGGCGCTCTGCGACTGCAGCGCCGTCACGTGAATCGCATGCGAGGCAAGGCTCGCGACCACCTCGTCGATCAGGGCGTCGCCGTCGCCGGTGACGTGCCAGTGACGGCCAGCCCGGGTCACCTCGCGCACCGACGGACAGCTCGCCAGCGCTTCCGGCAGGCGCGTGTCCTCGGTGGCAATCGCGATGGTGCGTGACGGGCAATGCCGGTCGATCAACGCCGCAGGCGTGCCCACGTCGACGACCCGGCCGTGGTCGACGATGGCAACGCGGTCGCAGAGGCGTTCGGCCTCTTCCATGAGGTGGGTGGTCAGCACGACGGTCTTGCCGCGTTCCCGGATGCCGCGCACCAGATCCCAGATGGCGCGGCGGGCCTGCGGATCGAGGCCCGTCGTCAGCTCGTCGAGGAAGACGATCTCGGGATCGTGAATGAGGGCGAGCGCGATGAAGAGGCGCTGCTTCTGTCCGCCCGACAGCGTCATGAACCAGGCATGCCGCTTCTCGTGCAGACCGAGCTGCTGGAGCAGCCGGTCGATATCGACGCGTGCCCGTCGCTCCGACTGCGACGGAAAGTACAGGTGCGCCCACAGGTGCACGGCTTCGCCCACCGTGATGCGCTTCTGGAGATGCGCTTCCTGGAGTTGGACGCCGATTCGGTGCTGCAGTGACGTGCTGTCGCGCTGTGGATGCAGGCCGAGCACACGAATCTCGCCGGCGTCGGCGGCGCGCAGGCCCTCGACGCACTCGAGCGTGGTGGTCTTGCCGGCCCCATTGGGACCAATCAGGCCGAAGATCTCGCCCTGGTGCACGCTGAACGACACGTCCTCGACCGCGCGGACGCGGCCGTAGGACTTGCGCAGCGATGCAACTTCGATGACGTGCCCCATGGCCGCCATCAGACTACACGGAGCGGGCGCGGGCCGCGACGAGGCGGCCCGCCCGGTCACGCGCGATCGCTTACTGCTGCGACGGCGTGGCCTGCACCGACAGCGACACCGTCACGTCGTCGCCCACCAGGAAACCGCCGGTCTCGAGGGCGGCGTTCCACGTGAGGCCGTAGTCCTTGCGGTTCAGCGTGTACTGCGTCTCGAACGCGATGCGCTCGTTGCCCCACGGATCCTTGGCGGTGCCGAGGAACGTCACCGGCAGCGTGATCTCGCGCGTGATGTCGCGGATGGTGAAGTTGCCGGTCACGGCGTACGTGTCGGCCGACGACTTCGCGATGCGCGTGCTCTCGAACGTGATCGTCTTGTACGTGTCGGTCTCGAAGAAGTCCGCCGAGCGCAGGTGCGCGTCGCGGTCCTTCTGGTTCGTGTCGATGCTGGCCGCCTGGATTGTGAAGCTGACCTTCGACTGTTCCGGCGAGGCGGCATCGAAGGTGACCGTGCCGGCGAACTCCGAGAATCGGCCGCGCACCTTGGTGATCAGGTGACGCACGGAGAACGTGGCCTCCGAGTGGGCGGCATCGATCTGATAAGTCGTAACGGCAGTCGCGGTGGTAGTGGCAGTCATCGTCATTCTCCTCGGGTTCGCGTGGCTCGACGGCCAGGCGCCCGTCTGGGTCATCTCGTGTGTCGCAGGACGGAGAGCAGGTCGACCAGCGTGCGCGTCTGCTCCTCGGTGAGGTGACCGAGGTGCGTGCGCAGGAAGCCGTCGACGACTGCATCGATGGAGGTCAACGCCTCGAGACCGGCCGGCGTGATGCGCGTCGTCACGTACCGCCGGTCGTCGCCACCGCGGGCGCGGGCGATGTAGCCCGTGTCCTCGAGGCGATCGAGGAGGCGCGTCACGTCGGGGACGCGGCGCACCATGCGTTCACCGACCTCGCTCCGGCAGAGACCCGCGTCGCCGGCACCCCGCAGGATTCGCAGCACGTTGTACTGCGTGGCGGTGATACCGGACGGCTTCAGCGCACATTCGAGCGAGTGCTCGAACACTGCCGCGGTCCGCTGGAGGCTGACGAACAGTTCCTCGAGCGGGCTGCGGAAGGGGCGGGTCTGCTTGAGTTCGGCCTGCAGTTCCGTCTGCATGTGATCACAATAGATGTTTAAACACGCATTGTCGAGGGTCGACGCCAGAAGGAGTTCCAGAGCGTGCAGTGACGAGCGTGCGAATGACGGGAACGGGAGACGTGACGTCACGGCTCCCGGGTGGACGAGGGAGATCAGGCCGCCGGCGGTCGAGGCGGCGTGCCCGGTGGAGGCTGAGCGGGTGACGTGCCCTGAGGCGGTGGCGCGCCGGGGACGGCGGCGCCTGGACCACTCGGGCCGGCTGGACCGCCAGGGCCCCCCGGCCCTTCCGGACGTCGGGTCTGCGGCTGCTTGTCGCCACGATGACAGGTCCAGCACGTGACGCGGCGTTCACCCGCCGCCAGGTCTTCGCCGAGGCCCGGCGGGAAGCCGTCGTTGACGCGCATCGTGTACGTCAACATCTCGCGCGCGGCCTTCTTGTGTGCCTTGTCGTCGCTCGCGAAGTCGAAGGTACTCAGGTCCTGCTCGTTGGCACCCGGCACGTGGCAGTACACGCATCGCACGCCGAGCGCCTGGTTGAAGTTGCGCATGATCGCCACCACCTGACGACCGTCCATGTCCTTCGGCAGGACCTGCAGATTCTTCGGCGTCGGCGGCGTGAAGCGCGGTCCACCGCCCGGAGGTCCACCCTGAGGTGGCCCACCCGGCCCGCTTGCCGGCGGTCCCTGCGGCGCCTGGCCGGCGACAGTGACAACGGCACCGCACAGGAACAGTGCGGCGAGTGAGGCAAGGCCTCGCATCATCGGGTCTCCCGGGGAAGAGCCCAGCAATGTGCTGGTGGCTGGATGCTAGCGCAGGTCGGCCGTGACGCGTTCAGGTCAGGAGATGGGCGACGACGCCGCCGATCGAGCGAGCATCGGGCGCCACGACGGCGAGGGCTGCACCCGCGCCCGACAAGCACAGGGCCAGGATCAACGCCGCCGCCCACGTGCGGCGCACCACACCAACGCTCCAATGCTGGATGTCGTGCGGCTGGAGTCGCTTGTAGACGGTGCCGACCACCGCCGCATCGAGCGCGACCTCCGCCAGCAGCACCGGCGCGATGTACACCACGTAGCCAACAGCGATCACCCCGCCGAGCAGACAGACGGCGGCCACGACCAGCCACACGCCGTCGTCGAGATCGAGGTCGAACGACCAGCCACCGCCACTGCCTGACGAGGGCGGCGAGGCGTTGCCCCGCACCCTCACAAAGCCCGGGGCATCCTGCCAGGTCGCACCTCCGCCGGCACCACCACTGCGTCCACCCGCCGCCAGCGACGGCGCTGACGGAGCGCCGGTGCCCGACGAGGACGTCTGCCACGGCAGGTCGGCCTCGAGAGAGACCTCCCCCCGCTGCCACGCGATCCAGACGCGGAGGAGGACGAGGAACGAGAGGTACGCGCCAGCCACCGCGGCTGGATACCGCAGCCACATCTGGTCGACACCGGTCGACAGGAGCGTCGCCGACGTGAGGAAGCCGAACAGACCCGCGGCGCCGAGCATCGCGGTGAGTTGGCCGCGCGGGAACGCCGGCACGATGTGCCGCGCCTCGATCTGCGCGATCAGCCGTTCCCGATGCGAGAGGCGGGTCATGGCAGAAAGGACGGTCGCAGCGCGTGCCGGGTTCGATGGCCGGCGCGATATCGACCGGCGCCCGTGCGACGATGGGGCCCGTGGCCCTGACTGCGACGATGTATGCGTTCGACATCGACCTCGCCGACCACGACCGTGGAGTGTACGAGACCCTGGCGCTGCGGGTGGCGCGCCATCCGTCCGAATCCGACGAGTATCTGGTGACCCGCGTGCTGGCGTACGTGCTCGAGTACGAGCCCGGCATCGAGTTCTCGACGGGCGGGCTCAGCGCGCCCGACGAGCCCCCGATCACGGTGCGCGACCTCACTGGCGTCGTCCGGACGTGGGTCGAGATTGGCTGGCCGGACGCGGCGCGTCTGCACAAGGCGGCGAAGGCAGCGCCTCGCGTCGTCGTCTATCCCCATCGCGACCCCGTGCAGTGGCTGCGTCGTCTGGCAGGGGAGCGTATCCATCGGGCGGCGGAGGTCGAAGTGCGGGCGATCGAGCTCGCGTTGATCGCCGAGTTGGCAGGGCGGCTGGACCGTCGCATGGCCTGCGCCCTCAGCGTGTCGGACCGCGAGCTCTTCGTCGCGATTGGTGAGAGCACTCTGACGGGTGCGGTCGTCCGGCATGCGCTGGCCTGAGTTCGCCGTGCGCCGGGGACGTGCCGGCGCGGTCGTCGCGGCGTTGATCCTGCTGCTGTCTGGCAGTACCGCGTGTCGACAGGACGCGCGCACCGCGGCAGGGGAATCGCCGCAGGGCGGAGCCACACCTGCCGCGTCGGCGTCGTATGCCGGACGCCAGGCGTGTGCGTCGTGTCATCAGGAGCAGGATCGGCGATTCGGCGGGTCGCATCACGACCTGGCGATGCAGGAACCGAGTGCCACGAGCGTGCTCGGCAACTTCAACGGCGCCACGTTCACGTACGCCGGCACGACGTCGCGCTTCACGCGCCGTGACGGGCAGTACTTCGTGCGCACGGACGGCCCCGACGGCTCGTTGCAGGACTTTAGCGTCGCCTACGTCTTCGGGGTGTATCCGCTGCAGCAGTACCTGATCGGATTCCCCGATGGGCGCTACCAGGCACTGGGCATCGCGTGGGACGCACGTCCGAAGGCGGCCGGTGGGCAGCGCTGGTTCCATCTGTATCCGGACGAGCGTGTCACCCACGACGATCCGCTGCACTGGACGCAATTCAGTCAGAACTGGAATGCGCAGTGCGCGACATGTCATTCGACCAACCTCCGCAAGGGTTTCGATCGCATCGCGAACCGCTACGCGACCACATGGTCGGAGCTGGATGTCTCGTGTGAAGCGTGCCATGGGCCGGGCTCGTCGCACGTCGCGTGGGCACAGCAGCCGTCGCGGACCGCCGGTCCCGTGAGTCCTGCCGAGATGGGGCTGACGGCGTCGCTCCGCGATCGTCAGGGCGTGTCCTGGTCGATGCAGCCCACCGGCATCGCGCATCGTTCGATGCCGGGAGCGGCGACGCGTGCGGAGGTGGAGGTCTGTGCTCCCTGTCACAGTCGGCGCGTCGAACGTGCGGAAGGGCATGTGCCAGGCACGCCATGGCTGACGACGTATCGGCCGAGTGTCTTGTCGGACGGCCTGTACCGCGCCGACGGGCGGATGCAGGACGAGGTGTACGTGTACGGCTCGTTCGCGCAGAGCCGCATGTACGCCGCTGGCGTGACGTGCGCGGATTGTCATGACCCGCACAGCCTCACACTGCGTGCCGAGGGCAACGCGGTCTGCGCGCAATGTCACGCACCGGCGACGTTCGACATCAAGGCGCACCACGGTCACGAGCCCGGCACGGCAGGCGCGTCGTGCGTCGCCTGTCACATGCCGAGCGAGACCTACATGGGCGTCGACCGGCGTCACGATCACGGCTTCCGAATTCCGCGGCCCGATCTCGCCGTCTCGCTCGGGCTGCGCGACAGCTGCACACAGTGCCACGACGGGCGGACGCCGCAGTGGGCGGCCGCGGCGCTTGACCGCTGGCGTTCGCCGCGCTGGCGTCAGCGGCCCGAGTTCGCCGCGGCGTTCAGCGCGGCGCGGGCTGGACGTGCGTCGGCGGCGCCGGCCATCGAGGCGTTGGCCTCGGACCCGGCGCAACCCGCCATCGTCCGGGCGACGGCGGTGGAGTTGTTGCCACGGACGGCATCGCCGCAGACCGAGACCGTGATCGAACGGCTCGCGGCTGATCCGGACCCGGTCGTGCGCGGTGCCGTGGCGCAAGTGCTGGGCGCACTGGCACCGGCGTCGCGCGCCCGCATCGGTGGCCGCCTGCTCGACGACCCGTTCGCGACGATTCGCATCGACGCCGCGCAGGCGCTCGCGGGAGAGTCGGCGCAGTGGCTGTCCGGCCCGCTCGGTTCGTCGCTCCAGCGCGCGATCGTGGAACTGCGTGCCTCCGAGAACTTCAACGGCGATCGACCCGAGTCGCACCTGACACTCGGCGGCCTGGCAGAAGCCGCCGGTGACGTGCCGCAGGCGATGCGTGAGTACGGCGACGCCATCAACCGCTTCCCGTGGTTCGTGCCGGCCTACGTCAACCTCGCGGACCTCCAGCGACAGGGGGGCGACGAGGCGACCGCTGAGGCCACCTTGCGGCGCGCGCTGAAGGTGGCGCCGGACGATCCGGGCGTGTTGTATGCGCTCGGCCTCGGACTCTATCGACAAGGGCGAGGCGGTGACGCGGTGGACGTGCTGGCGCGAGCCTCGTTGCTGGCACCCGCGACGTCGCGCTACGCGCTGGCCCACGGCCTGGCGCTCGACGCGCAGGGCAGGCGCGCCGACGCCCGCGCCGTCCTCGGACGCGCATTGCAGCGCCATCCCGACGACGCAGAACTGCGTGAGGCGCTGGCGTCACTGGCCGGCCCATCGTCCACGCCGACCGCGCCGGCGCAGGTGCGATAACGTACGGGGCGTGGCTACGCCCTGTCGTATTGCGCTCGCCAATCTTCCATACCCTGCGACTCCTGAGGACGCTGTGCTGCGCGCGGAGCAGGCGGTGCTCGATGCCGGCACCGCCGGCGCGCGCGTCGTCTGCTTCCCGGAGTGCTACGTGCCAGGCTATCGCACGGCCGATCGGCGCGTGCCGCCAGCCGATCCCGCGTTTCTCGAAGAGGCGCTCCGTCGCGTGGGCCATGCCGCACGGCAAGCGGCTGTGACGGTGATCCTCGGCACTGAGCGGGTGCTCGAGGGACGGTTGCTGATCACCGCCGCGGTGATTGGGACGGACGGCCGTGTCGACGGGTTTCAGGACAAGGTGCAACTGGATCCGTCTGAAGAGGGCGGCTACGCCGCGGGTGAAGGGCGTCGCGTGTTCACGGCCGGTCCGCTGACGTTTGGCGTGGCGATCTGCCACGAAGGCTGGCGCTATCCGGAAACAGTGCGCTGGGCGGCGCGACACGGTGCGCAGGTCGTGTTCCATCCGGCGTTCCACGAAGCGGAAGCCGGCAGTTACCGACCGACGACGTTCGCGGACCCGGCCAACAGCTTCCACGAGAAGGCTGCCCTGTGTCGGGCGGCCGAGAATACCTGCTTCTTCGCAACGGTGAATTACGCGAGCGACGGGTCTCCCACGACGTCGGCCGTCGTCTCACCGGACGGGACCGTGCTTACGTGGCAGGCGTACGGCGAACCTGGACTGTTGATCGCCGACCTCGACCTCGATGCAGCGACGCTGCTGCTCGCCCAGCGACGCAAAGAGTACGATTGAGCGCAGGAGGACACATGAGCCTGTTCGACAAGGTCAAGGACGTTGCAGGCGATGTTGCCGGCAAGACGAAGGACGTCGCTGTGAAGGTGGCGGAGAAGACTGCTGATGTCGCGACCGACGTCGCGGGCGGCGCGAAGGACGCGGCGCTGAAGGTGGCCGACAAGAGCACCGACCTCGCGACTGGTGTCGCCGAGGAGGTGACGGGCACGGCCAGCGGCGCCGCCGACGCCGTCACGAGCAAGGACTAGCGACGGACCCGCCCACGTACAATCGCGTGTGCGGTTTCTCGTCCTGCTGTGCGCGCTCGCCTTCATCAGCCTCGGCCTTCCCGATGGGCTGATTGGCGTGGCGTGGCCGTCGATGCGCGTCACGTTCGGACGGGCGCTCGACGATCTCGGCGTCCTCCTGATCGCGGCCACCACCGGCTACATCAGCACGAGTTTCGCGAGTGGGTGGCTGCTGCGACAGTTCACGCTCGGCGGCGTGCTCACGCTGTCGTGCGTGTGCACCGCGGTGGCGCTCGGCGGCTATGCGATGGCCTGGCAGTGGTGGCTGTTGTTGCCGCTGGCGGTCGTGCTGGGCGCTGGCGGCGGCGGCATCGACGCCGCGCTCAACTCCTACGTTGCGGCCAGGCACGGCGCCCGCACCCTCAATCTGCTGCACGCGTGCTACGGCATCGGCGCCGCGCTGGGCCCGCTGCTGATGACGGCGGTGCTGCAGGCCGGGCGTCCCTGGCAGCGCGGTTATGCACTGACGGCGGCCGCGCAGGTGGTCCTCGCGATGGCGTTTGCCGCCACGCTCCGCTTCTGGCCCGTCGTCCCTCCCGAACACGCGCACGCGCGCGGCGCCACGCTGCGCGCGACCTCGCGGCTGCCGGCGGCGCGGCTCGGCGTGCTCGTCTTCATCGCGTACACGGGGCTCGAGGCGTCGGTCGGTGCGTGGACCTATACGGTGCTGACGCTGGGACGCGGTGTCGCGCCCACGGTGGCTGGACTGATCGTCACGGCGTACTGGAGCGGGCTCACCGGCGGCCGCTTGATCGCGGCTCTCGTCGGTGGGCGCTATGCACCGCCGGTGATCCTGCGCGTCGCGTTGACCGGGATGGCGATCGGCGTGATCGGGATCTGGCTGTCTACGATGCCGGCGTTGGTGGCGAGTTCGATTGCCCTGGTCGGTCTGTCGGCAGGGCCGGTGTTCCCGACACTGACGGCGCTGACGCCGGCCCGCGTCGGTCCGGCGCATCTCGAGAACGCGGTCGGCTTCCAGATCGCGGCAGGCGCGATTGGCATCTCGGTGGTGCCGGCGCTCGTGGGGCTGGGGGCCGACGCATTCGGCGTCGCGGTCATCCCGCCGGTGCTGGTGGCGCTC